>JASHSL010000335.1 GCA_030040855.1 Terriglobales bacterium | reverse complement strand
CAGTCGCCGATGTGTTTGTGGACCTGACGCTCGCGGTCAAACGAAGCCGCCGGCCCAAAGACGGGATTCGATTCGACCAGCATCTCGCCCAAATCCGTCAGTGGCCGACCTTCGGCGTTGTGGATCTTGGTCAGCTGATCGCCTTCGGAAAACTCGGTCAGGAGTTGAGCTACATAGTTCACGACTTGCGGATCGCGGATTCCGATCTCCTCGGCATAACGTTGCCCCACCAGCTCACGAAAAAGCTGCTGCAAGGCGTGCGATTCTGGGATCATTTCCGACTGTACCTCCTCCCGTCCTGGCGCGAGAAAAACCGCGACTGTGCTTGATTTCTTACCCCAGCCTTGCTCGAAACACAAGTAGCTTTGGTGTGCCAAAGCTAATACTTTAGAGCGCAACAGGGGGCACGATGGTTTTATGAAGTTTTTATTGGCAGTCACTCTGCTTGGCTGCCAAATCGCAGTATTTTTTGCTGCGCGAATACAATATCGGCCATGGAGGTAGAGAACTTGGAACGGAGGAACATCGCAGGCGGTACACCTTGGGAACCGGTGGTAGGTTACTCGCGCGCCGTGCGCGTCGGCAATCAGGTGCACGTGTCCGGGACGACAGCCACCGGCCCAAAGGGCGAAATTGTCGGCGTGGGCGATGCCTATAGCCAGACGGTGCAGGCTCTAAAGAATATTGAAGCAGCTCTCTACCAAGCTGGTGCGCGCCTGGCGGATGTGGTGCGCACGCGAATGTTTGTTCTCGACATCGCGGATTGGCAGAACATTGGCAGGGCCCATGGGGAGTTCTTCCGGGATATCCGTCCTGCCACCTCCATGGTGGAAGTTTCCCAGCTCATCTCTCCCGAGATGTTGGTGGAGATTGAGGCCGACGCGATCATCACCTCATAGGGCCCCGCGAGCCGCGCTCTCAGATTCGCTCGGTGCGCGCCGAGCGGCGAGTGCGGCCGCGGCTCCGGCGGAGCGTCGCTCCCCCGTTCTAGGCCGTGCAAAGCGAATTGCAGCAAGATTCATCGAGCTGCCCTCGATCCGCGATCGTGGCAGGTATTGGCAAAATCTCTCTTGACAGTTGCTGCCTAAGGGGCATAATGCCCGAATCCCAGTCGGTCCAACTAGGGCCGGCGGGAGCAAGGCTTGCTTTCGACGGTGGAGGTGCTCATGAGCCTTCTCACATTATGCGATCCCCACCCAGCAGCGGTTTCCCTAGAGGCGAGTGCGGCGCAGGCAATCCGCACCATGCTCGACCGCCATGTCGGTGCGGTGGCGGTGATCGATGATCAGCAGCGCGTAGCCGGTATCTTTACCGAGCGCGATGTGCTTCGCAAGCTCGCTTTGAGCGGCAATGACCCGGAGAGAACGCCGGTAAGGGAGATGATGACCACGCCGGTGGAGTTGGCCACCGTCGAAACAGGATCGAGTGAGGCCTTCGCCATCATGGTCGAACGGCATTTCCGTCATCTTCCGGTGGTCGATCACAACGGCAAGCTGCTCGGAATGCTTTCCATTCGCAACCTGCTCGAGTGGCGGATTGAAGACCTAACGCGGGAACTCGGCGCCCTGGAGCAGTACCTCACGAACGATGCCCCGGGCGGAGACTGAATTGGGGTAAGAAGCAGTCTTGAGCGGCGAACGCATGAGCGGAGCTCGACCGTTTGTCGGCTGGCCATGACGGTGGAAAATGCAAAAGGCCGGATGCAGCGCCGGCCTTCCCTTGTCTAAGCCGCGGTTACCCTTTCCTGGGCGCGATCGCATCCTTGGTAGCTTTGGCCACGCGGAACTTCACCACAGTCTTAGCCTTGATCTGAATCGGTTCGCCGGTTTGGGGATTGCGTCCCATCCGGGCTTTGCGATGGGCTTTCACCAGGCGGCCCAACCCCGGAACCACGAACACGCCATTCTTCTTGGTCTCTTTGATGGCAGTCTCGGTCAGGTTCTCGAGAAATGCGGCAGCGGTCTTGTTGTTGGTGCCGACCTTTTCGGCCAGGGAGCGCACAAGTTGTGTTTTGGTCATGCCAGACGCCATGAAGCCTCCTCGAAACTGATGTGGGATTTATGCTGCGACGACGGCCATCTTATATCAGATTTCCTGTGGAAAAGGGGATTTCTGGCGCATTTTATGCGGTTTTCATCAACCAGGAACCAGGAAAGGCCACAAGAATGGCCCTGTTCGAGATCCACCCACGGGCCGTCTCTCGACGGCATGGGATAATGAGTCGAGGAGAGAGTCGGCGTGAGTTGTGCCCTCTGCGAAACGCGAAAACCGAAGCGCTTTTGTCTCGCCATCCACCAGCGGATCTGCGCTCCGTGTTGCGGCGAGCACCGCGAAGTAAGCCTGGACTGCCCGAGCGAATGTGTCTACCTGCAGCAGGCCCGGCAGTACGAAAAGCCGCGGCCGCTCGAGGCCCTGGATCAAAGCGCCCTGTTTCCGGCGATCGAGATTGGCGACCAATTCCTGTACGAGAAACAGGAGCTGATCGGCGGCGTCATGGTTGCCTTGGCCAAGAGTCTGCGCCATCGCAGCACCTTCGATCCAGACCTGATTGGTGCTTTGACCGCGCTGACACGATCCTATGACACGCGGGTGAACACGGGCTTGTACTATGAGCCTCCACTCGTGAACGCCAGTCAGCAATCGATCGCTGCCGAATTGCAAGCCCATCTGAAAGAGTATCGCGGGCGAGACGAGGCCCGCCTGGGCGCCGTGCGGTGGCGTGATTCCGATGTGCTCAAAGCGCTGGTTGTTGTGCTTCGCATGGCCCAAAGCCGCACCTCGGGCCGCCCCCAATCCCGTTCCTTCGTGGACTTCTTGCTGCAACAATTCTCGGAGAAAACCATCGTGGCCCCGGGCGAAGTACCGAGCGGGCTGATCGTACCCTGAGACTGGGGGACGTCCTGCTTCACACCGGGCTGAGCTTGCGGACGGTTTGTCCGGGGGGCAGGGCGTCGCGCAGTTCGCGTATGGTGCGGTGAAGGGTCGGATGTCGTAGGTCCGGCGCGATTTCGGAAAGGGGTTCGAGCACAAACCGTCTTTCCTGCATGGCCGGATGCGGAATGACCAACTCGGCGGTCGTAAGAACCGAGTTCCCAAACAGGACGATATCGATGTCGATCGTGCGCGGGCCCTTCGGCTGATTGCGGCGGCGGCCCATTTGCCATTCCAGGGCAAGAATTCCGGCCAGCAGTTGCCGGGGCATTTTCTCGGTATCGAGTTTCACGGCGCAGTTTAAAAACCACGGCTGCTCGGTCACCACCACCGGCTCGGTCTCGTAGAAAGAGGAAAAGGCGACCACTTCCCCCAAGGCTCCCAGCCGTTCAATGGCGGCCTGGAGGTTGGCCGCTCGATCCCCGAGGTTCGAGCCGAGCGAGAGATAAGCCATCTTGTGCATGCGAACAGTTTCCGGTTTCCGAGCGCCAGTTTCC
>JASHSL010000334.1 GCA_030040855.1 Terriglobales bacterium | reverse complement strand
CAGATACGATCATTTCATCGACCGTTGATCTGAAGTTTTCAGCAACTGACGCATTTCACTGATTTCTGGCCAACCTACAACCAACCCACCACCCAAAATCAGTTCGTGGGCATCGCGCCCGGAAAGGACCACTTTTATGTTTGGCCGAATGACAGTCATGCCAATCGTGCAGGTCGGAGCAGGTGCCGACTTGCAAGTTGCAATCACTACACTCCTCAGAGCAGCCGATCAGCCCGAGATCGTTCGTTGGATCGAATTCCCGGGGTTAGTTTTGCTGTTCCTGTTTGTGCCGGGAGACCCGGAATCTGGGGTGGCCTATGTCCTAGATCGCAAGAAGGGGACCTGGTACATGGTCGATTTCGAGGATGACCAATTTGGCGGCTACAGCGTTAGCCAGCTCGATCAACTCCTCACGGAATGCCGATTTCTCGATCTCCTCGAGCGCCGCGGCCTTTGGCAGACTGGCCTCAGGTGGTGCTTGGAGCCAGGAAAGCTGCCCGAAGCGCGCGCATGACCCGCGTTTGACAGAAAAAACATTCTGGAGAGACTACCAACATCCGTGCTCGCCGAGGCGCGGAGAAAAGCGCCAGGAGCACCATTGCACTCTGCCAGAACGGAGGACGGTCCATGACCGGGGCATGCAAGGCATCGTCGCAGGTCGTTAACGATTACCTCAGATTGTTTGTGAACCAAAACTGCGGCAGCTGTGAGGTGCTTTAAGGGAAATTTCGGGGAGACATCCACGTTGATGTCTATGCGCTCCCATGAGCGCGCTTCTTTCCCGTGGGCCTCACTGGGTTGTCTTCAGCGATGCCGGAGAGAATGACAGGTTCACTGTCTGGGAATTGGGCAACAAGCGCTAGGCTGCCGCCCATGGCCTCCACGGTCTTGCGAAGCGTGGAGATCATGAGGTCGGTGCGTTTTTCGATCTTGGAGACACCTTCTTGTCCGATGCCCAGTTCTTTGGCTACGCGTTCCTGTGACAGCTTGCGGGCACGGCGGAGCTCCCGCATCGTCATTTCCTCTGCAATGAGGTGGGCCGCCCTTGCTTCGACCTTTTTCCGAAGAGCTGGGCTGAGCCGCTTGATGATGTCATTCACGTTCCGGGGCATAGTTACTTCCTCTCTTTCTCTTTCAAACGCGCCAAATGGGCATCAAATCTATCGTCGGCCTTGGCGATAAGTCGTTTGTAGAACTTCTTTTCGGCTTACGCCTGACTTGTCGCCCGCCACGAGCAGAATGGCCTTCCGCTTGGGATCGAAGGCAAAGGCCACGCGCCACACGCCATCGGCGGCGTCGAACCTCAGTCCTTTCATGTTCGGACGCGAGTCCTTAAGCGTATCAATGCGGGGCTGTCCTAATTGCGGCCCGAATTGCTGAAGCAGGCGCGAGTGAGCAAGAATTTCCGTCCGGACCTGTTCGCCCAGCTCGTTGAATCCGGCAGAAACTCATTGCCGATTTCAACAATCCACGCCACGGTCAATTATGCACAATGAAGCATTATGCCGTAAAGGGCATGTAGCGAGCCACGTCTTCATGGTCGGCAATCGATTCGCGGTGACAGAACGAGGGGAATCGTTCGATGTTACGGGTGCGGGCACAGGGACTACGGGTCGTTTCCTCCAGTAGCTTACAGTCCCTTAGTGCGTCATCCGTGCGCTTGTGAGTTTTTTCCTGTCGGTTTCCCGTTGAACTCATAACCCAACGTTCTGTGTTCAAGTCCACGGCGGCGGTTATGGATAATAGAGTGTTAGAGGATCGGCGGGAAGACGGTCGCACTGATTCCCACGCTCAGGGCTGTTCTTCGACCTTTCGAGAACAAGATCGACTGTGCCTTCCAAGTCCGACCATAACCAGTGGTTTCGTGCTTTCTGGTAGGAATTGTCTGCGCTACACCAGGTGCCGGAACTCTCGGGGAATTTTGATTGTCGCCGATCAACCGGACGAACCCGTTTCATGATGTCTTACTTATGGTATAATGTAAGCTATGAGGCGGATGAGTTCTACATTCACATCAAAAGGCCAACTTGTAGTCCCGGCAGCGCTTCGCCGCAAACACGGTATCAAGACGGGCACCAGAGTTAATTTGTTGGAAGATCAATTCGGCCGCATTGTCCTGCAGCCTCTGACGGAGGAGTATGTCGATCGCGTGATGGGTTGCCTGGCAAGCGGACCAGATTTGCTCAAGAACTGGGAAAAGGAACACCGCGAACAAGGTGAGCGCGACAAATGAAGACGTACGTGTTCGATGCAAGCGCGTTATTCGCCTTGCTCCAAAAGACGCGAGGAGCGGCGAAGGTTAGCGAACTATTGAAAGAGTGCTTGCGGAGCCAGGCTGAAGTACTGATGTCAGCTGTGAATTATGGAGAAGTTTACGGCAGGATTCTCCACGATTACGGCCCGGATCGGGCACTGTCGACTATGCAAGCTGTAAATCCGTTGCCCATCGAGATTCTGGATGCTACGCCAGAAAGAGCTTTGCGGGCTGCCGACGTGAAAGTCAAGTACAAACTTTACTATGTCGATAGCTTCGCGGCCTCGCTTGCGATTGAGCGCAAGGCTACACTCGTGACGAGCGATTCTGATTTTCGCAAGCTCGGCCATGGCATGTCCGTGGTTTGGTTGAAGGTCTGAGCACCGTCAAGCCCAGAAGACAGGCAAGAATTTCCGCAAAGCCCAGTCAGAATAGGACAGCTTTCGCTGAGCATACTGGCCTTTCCGCAAACGTTACCCGCCGCCTCGCCAGTCGACCTTGCCGGCGACCGGCTAGTGTTGCGACAGTAACTTAAGCCGAAGTCGAGTCGGTTTTGACCGCAACCCGTGATAAGCGGACCGATTGCCTTCTCGTACTCCTCGCTCTAGTTCGCCCGTTTCTTTGCGCTAGGCTTCGCGCTGTAGCGAACGAACGCCCATTGCTCGACGAGGCAGGGGAGTGCGGCTGGTCCCCGTTTGTGCTCTCCGCCATGTCCAAGCCAAACAGCTCGGAAAGCTGATGGTCGCTCAGCACCTTGTCGGCAGCGGGTCCTTTCTTGGCCAGAGGAGTTCCGGTTCCAGCCTTTGCGATTAAGTCTTTTTCATCTACCTGGTTCAACCTGAAAAGGAGTTCGGGTTGCTTGTCCAGCCGGGCGCCGATGCCATAGAGCACTGCGGCGACATGTTTGCACATCTCGGCCCAATCCGGGCAGGAGCAGGAAAGCTGGATTTCCTGTGGCGAAGGAAACAGTCCGGTTTTCTGGCGGCAAATGCGTTCCATCACGGCTTTCGAGAATCGCCCCTGTAGGAGCTCGACCAGCGAATCAATCGCGCCGGCGCAATCCTTACAGATGGAGCGCCAACGCCCCGCTTTAACCGGAGAGACCTTCACCGCCACCTTATAGATGCTGGAGCCGCTAATCAGCGCGTTCACCTCGCCGGGAGCAATCTGGAGATCGATTACCGATCCGTTCCGCACATAAGTACGCCCGCGCGGCAGGCGGTTTGAATAGTCGCTGTAGCGCTCCAGGTTCTCGCACCAGGCCTTTCCCCAGAACGTGCTGACGATCTTCCGGCCGTCGATCGTGACCGGTGATACAGGACGTCCCTTCCGTTTAAGCTTCTCCATCTCGCGAGCCGCTTGTCGCCGCCGTGCAGCCGCCGATACGTATGGTCTCCATCCCCAACCGTAACCCATAGGATCATGCCTCCTTTAACGCCGTCTTAATATCCAAACTAACCAGAGTGAGCAGTTCTTCATCCTTCAACTCCGTTAGGATCAACTCGGCTCCTCCTTCGAGCAGATCTTGGGAAAGCTGCCTTTTTGATTCGAGCAGTTGATCGATCTTTTCCTCAATGGTTCCTCGGCACAGGAACTTGTGCACCAGCACGTTCTTCGTTTGTCCGATGCGGAAAGCGCGGTCGGTGGCCTGGTTCTCGACTGCGGGGTTCCACCATCGATCAAAGTGCACAACATGGGAAGCGGCCGTGAGATTCAGACCCGCGCCTCCGGTCTTCAACGAAAGCACAAAAAATCCCGCCCTCTCGTCGCTTTGAAAGCGGCGGACGAGTTCGCTGCGTTGCTTCACATCGATGCCACCATGGAGAACCAGCACAGGTTGCCCGGAAATCGATTCCAGGAAGGTTGCCAAGGGAGCGGTCATTTCACGGAACTGAGTGAAGATCAGCGCTTTTTCCTGCTTGGCCGCAACCACCTCCGCGATATCGCGTAAACGCGTCCACTTACCGCTGTCCTGCTCAGACCAGATGCTATCGCCCAGCCACTGTGAGGGGTGATTGCAGATCTGCTTGAAGCGCACCAGAAATGACAAGATGATGCCTTTGCGCCGAATGCCATCCGCGTTGTCGAGCTGCTGGGTCAGTTCTTTCACCGACTGTTGATAAAGGGCGGCCTGCTTTCGGCTGAGTTGGCAATAGGCCTTGACTTCGGTTTTATCCGGCAGATCGGCGATTACCTTCTTGTCGGTTTTGAGCCGGCGTAATACATAGGGCCGCACTAGCTCACGCAGGGGGCCATACTTGCAATGAGGCCTGGCCTCGAGATGTTTGACGAGTTTGGTGAAATCCTTGGCGGATCCGAGCAGGCCCGGGTTGATGAAATCGAAGATGGACCATAGGTCGGAAAGGCGGTTCTCGATGGGCGTGCCCGTGAGGGCAAACTTCGCCTCCGCATTAAGCTGCTTGGCGGCCCGTGTCTGCTTGGCATCCGGATTCTTGATGGCCTGTGCCTCGTCGAGAACAACTAGACGCCAC
>JASHSL010000333.1 GCA_030040855.1 Terriglobales bacterium | reverse complement strand
GACAGGGCACTATTGCTAACGATCGTCCGCTTTGCCACTTGCGAAACGTGCTTTGCTTCCGATACGGCGATGGTGAATCCGTCGCGAATGTTGACGTGCAACATGACGTGAACGTCGGAACTGCCGTCACCTACGTAAATGATGTGATCCGGCCCAATTTGCTGCTGGGTCTGCAATTCGTCGAGGACTGCAACCTTTCCGTATCCCGCGGTGGCGTGCGTGATCGAGGCGATCTGGCCCGAGTCGGTATAGAGAAATTCGGTTCCAAAGATGTGATCGCGGGGCACAATTCCCTCGAGCGCGGAGTGGATCACTTCGACCGGCGCGGCTGAAAGCACGTAGAAATCGAAGTGATAACCGTCGATGCCGGTGTCCAAAATCTCGTAGAGAAGGGCGATATTCTCCTTCAGCCGAATGCGCTTGCCAACCTCGTAAAGGTGCTCTCTTCTCACTTTGGTATGAAACTCGGGATCGTGGAGCAGCAAATAGGCAAGTTCCGCCCCCTGCTGCACTAGATTGAGCTTGGCCATGCCCTTCGCCTTGCGCTCAAACTCCGAGGTGGAAATCCCGACCAGCTCGGCCAAGACGTAGCCGGAGTCGTTGAAGGTCAGCGTCTGGTCAAAATCGCTCGCAAAGAGATAATGCTTCAAGGGGTTGTCGTTCATAACTCTATTAGATTCGGGCCCCGCCGGGAAAAGATTAATAAACCAATAAAAAGCATCCATACCAGCGACTTACAACCACCCCTTTGGGGACCTAGGAGCGTTCTTAGCCGGGTGGTTTGCTGGGCACAGGCCGGGCAGGAGAAGCCTGATTGCGCCTTGGAGACGTGGCGACGTGGCTCTCCGCGACGTCTTCTGGCACCAAGCGGACCACTGTTTCCACGGGTGCGGATCGCGCTAACCTCAGAATCGCGGGCTCAGCTTTACTAAATCAGTGGGAAGGATTGAGAATAGTTGCCAGGCTTGGCGATACACTCAATCGGTTGAGCGGCTGGCGATAGGAGCAAGAGGAACATGGCAGCTACCGGAGAATTGATTCGCTTGATGAATTATGTGGACGACATCGTCACTACCTTGCGCCGTATCAGCGCTTCCATTCCCATGATGGATGCCGAGGAGCGGAAACGCCTCGCCGAACATCTGCGTTCGGCGAATCTGAATTTCAGCACCATCCTGGGACAGCTCGAAAAGGGAGAACAGTAGTGGAGATCCGAACCGTTGCCGTCATCGGCGCCGGAACCATGGGTCGAGGCATTGCCTACGTGGCCGCCCTGGGCGGCTATCGCACCATCCTCGAGGATCTGCTGCCGACCGCCTTACGCAAGGCGGAGGACGAGATTCGCGGCAACCTTCGGAAGGCGTTGGAGCTCGGAAAAGTATCGGCCGGGAATGCCGAAGCTGTTCTGGCGCGCTTGCAATATGCAGGCAGGGTCGAAGAGGCGGCGCGCGAAGCTGACCTCGTCATCGAGGCGGTGCCCGAAGAGATGGAGTCGAAGGTCGAAATCTTTACCCTGCTCGACAAGGTCTGTCGGCCCCATACCATTTTGGCTTCAAACACATCCTCCCTCAGCATTACCGAGATTGCCGGCATGACCTATCGTGCCCCCAAGTGTGTCGGCATGCACTTTTTCAATCCCGTCCACGGAATGAAGCTGCTCGAAATTGTCCGTGCACTCGAAACCGACGACGACACCTTAGCTGCGGTCACCGAGGTCGGTCGCCGCATGGGGAAAGAAGTAGTTGCGATCAAGGAATCGCCCGGGTTCATCACCAGCCGCATCAACGCCATGATCGGCAACGAGGCGTTTTACATGTTGCAAGAGGGAGTTGCATCCGCGCAGGACATCGATAAGGCGGTGAAACTCGGTCTCAACCACCCCATGGGGCCATTCGAGCTGGTAGACCTGGTTGGGCTGGATACACGTCTGCATATCCTCGAATACCTGCACCGGAGCTTGGGCGAGAAGTACAGGCCTGCTCCATTGTTGGTGCAATACGTCAACGCGGGGCGGCTGGGCCGCAAAAGCGGTCGTGGGGTCTACGAGTATCCGGAGCAAAGCACCCGGCCGGAGGTGGCCCCACCAGCCCAAGTCGGCAAACCCTAACCACCCCCGTGCCCTCGACCGGGGCGCCCCGTTCCTCGCAGAAGCGCCCGCGCGAACCTGGGCTAGTTTGTCTGGTTGATGTCCTCTTTGGCCACCAGCTTCTTGACCAGCGGCTCGAAGAAGATCTGCCAGTTGTCAGGTGCGCCGGCCAGAGAGATCTTCATTTCTTTGACCGCGTTCTCAAAATCACCCTGGGCCAAGTAAATCCTCGCTGTCCCCTCGTGCACCACCCAGTCGGTCGGACGTTTCTGGGCAGCCTGGCGGTAAAGATTGAAGGCCTAGTCCTGGGTTCCCTGCTGCTGCAGCCGGCGGCCATAGTAGTAGAGCTGGGCAGCGGTCGCCCTAGCCAAGGCCTGATTCTTAGCCACTTCCGTATTTTTGGGCAAGCAGATATCTCGCCGCGTCATCCCAAGCCTGCCAGGTGTATTGGACCAGGCCTTGGAGCTGATTGCGCAAACTGGCCTGGACGACTTCATGCACCTTGACGCCAAGTTTGATCGGAACAGCCAGCTTTTCCCAGCACAAGGTCGCCATGGTGGAATCCGCCTTCACATCCTCGAAATCATAGGTCAGCACCTCGTGCATCTCCGAAGGTTGCGGTTTAACGGTAACGCGGAAGACGTCGTCGGCCTCTTGGTAGGTGAAACTGCCCCAGGCGGTGTGGACGTTGGAGAAGATGACGGTCCACTGGTTCTCCCTTGGAATCATCTGCAGGCCGTAGATGCCCGCCGGCAGAGGCTTACCCTCAATCTCGACCGCATCGGTGAAGGCAATGGTTGTATTCTCATTGGCTCCTGCCCGCCATACTTCTCCGAAGGGCACAACTTTGCCCCCAATCGTCCGGCCTTTCACCAGCGGAAACCGACCTTTAGACGGGGGCCACTGCGCGATAGCAACTTGTAAAATGTTGTGAAACCCCCCGTTGCCTGCATTGCACAAAAGCGTCTAACTAGAAACGGTCCGATCGCAGAAAATGGGCGTTCAGGGAACCTGCGCGCCTCCTCTTTCGTATCTAACAACTGGGGCGGTCCCCTCGCCGGAGCCGATGTGCACCCCGGGGGGCCGAGGTGGAGAACGATGAGAGCACTTGCGGACATCATTCGCCAGTCCCTGGCTACGCTTTGGGCCCACAAGCTGCGCTCCTTCCTAACCATGTTCGGCATTGCCTGGGGTGTGGGCTCGCTCCTGCTGCTGGTCGGATTGGGCGAGGGTTTCCGTAGCGGGCAGGCCAAACAGCTTGCCACGCTCGGCCAAGACATCATGTTTGTCTTCCCGGGGCGCATTCCCGCCATTGCCGGCAGCCTCGAATCAGGCCAGGTCTACCACTTCACCTATGAGGATTACCAGGCGATCAAGGGCGAAGCGCACAGCCTGCGGGCAGTGTCTCCGGTCATCAACCGCGAAGACATTCGCACGGTGAGCGATTACGGGTCGACCAGTGGCCAGGTTTTTGGGGTGGTTCCCGACTACAGTCAGATCCGCACGGTCCCGATCGGCACCGGGCGGTGGTTCAACGACGAAGACAATCTCCAACGTCGCCGGGTAGCGGTGGTCGGCTGGGAATTGCTCAAGAATGTATTTCCCGGGCGGCCTGCGGTCGGCTCGACCATCCTGCTCAACGAAATTCGCTTCGATGTCATCGGCGTGCTGGCCAAGGTCGGTCAGGACGGCAACAACGGCACCAATGCCCGGATCTTCATTCCCCTCGAGACGATGAGAGACCTGTTCCCACTGACCGGCGAAAATGCCGAGAACGCCATTTCGTTTATCAACTACCGCCCCTTGAACAAGGCAGAGCACCTTACCTCCAAGCAGGAGATCCACGCGATCATCGCGCGCCGCCACCGTTTCGATCCCCGCCTGGAAGACGCCTTTGAGGATTGGGATACGATCGAAAACTCCAAGCGCGTAGACAGGATTTTTGACGCCATGGACTCTTTCCTGGGAGTCGTAGGCTTGGTCACGCTCGGGTTGGGAGCCATCGGAATCGTGAATATCATGTTGGTTTCGGTGACCGAGAGGACCAAAGAAATTGGCCTCCGGAAAGCTTTGGGGGCCAGTTATCGAAACATTCTGACCCAATTCTTTATCGAAGGAATGTTTCTTACGGTACTGAGCGGTGGCATCGGCTTGCTGCTCGCTGCAGGATTTATGACGCTGCTCGCGCAGCTGCCCTCGCCCGAGGGTTTCGATACCCCCCGCATCGTGCCTGCTTCGGCCGCGGCCGCCATCGTTTCGCTGGCGGTTGCCGGTATCGCCGCCGGATTATACCCGGCGCGAAAAGCCGCTCTGATGGCCCCGGTCGAGGCCCTGCGGCAAGAATAGAGTGTAGGCAAATGATGGGCGATCTCTTTCTCCAAGCCTACGGCGCACTGCGGTTCAACAAACGTCGCAGTGTGCTGACCATGTTCGGCATGGCTTGGGGTATCGCCACCGTGGTCCTGCTGCTTGCCTATGGCTCCGGATTTGAACGCGGGCTCTGGGTGGCCTTCCGCTCTTTCGGAACCAACCTGGTTTTCCTGTTTCCCGGACGAACATCGCTCGAGGCGGGTGGCACCAAAGCCGGCAGCGAAGTGAAGCTGACGGTGAACGATCTCGATTACATCCGCGCCGAAGTCCCACTCCTGAAGCGACTTTCTCCCGAAGCCTTTAAGCAGTCGACGGTGGCTTACGGAACCCGCAGCGCGAGCTACGGAGTTAGCGGGGTCTACGCGAATTATGCCCGTATGCGGCGCATGGATTTCGCCGAGGGGAGCGCTTTCAGCGACGCCGATGACTTCACTCACGCCCGCGTGGCTTTCATCGGCGCCGACGTCAAGAAGAAGCTATTTTCCGGGCAGAACGCCATCGGAGAAGAGATTCGCATCGACGGCATCCCGTATCTGATCGTGGGCGTACTGAAACACGTGATCAATAACAGCGACGACAACCTGAACGGTCACGTCTACTTGCCCTTCAGCGCCGTCAGTGACCTGAGGGATACGCATTATCTCAGCTCCATGGTGATGGAGTATGAAGGAGACCACGCCAAAGTGGTGGACGCTATTCGCCGCTCGATGGCCTTCCATCATGACTTCGATCCCAAAGACAAGCGTGCCGTCTTCGTATTCGACGTGTTCGCCGATCTTGCCGATCTCGAGGCCATCACGGTTGGTATCAAGATCCTGCTTGGGTTCATCGGGCTGCTAACGCTTGGTATTGGTGGAGTGGGCCTGATGAACATCATGCTGGTGGCGGTCACCCAGCGCACGCGCGAAATCGGGGTGGAGAAGGCCTTGGGGGCGCGCAAATGGCAGATTCTCTTTCAGTTCTTGGCGGAGGCTCTGGCCATTACCGCCCTGGGCGGCTTGTTGGGAGTCGCCCTGGCCTACGTGATCTCCTGGTCCGTGGGTTCGATGGTTTTGTGGAGCGCCTTTGAAGAAAATGCCGGCGAAGGCGACATTCACTTGCTGATCGATTCCGCCACGCTGCTTTGGTCGACTGCGATTCTCAGTGTCGTCGGTATGGTGAGCGGGATGCTGCCGGCGGTGAAAGCAGCCAGGCTCGACCCCATCGAAGCGCTTCGCTACGAATGACCGCCGCTCGTGGCGGCCGGACCAGGAATGGATCTCCGGGTGCCATTTTCCACCCCTGCTCGAGTGCGGATTTTCGCTCTTCCCGACCAAACCCATGAGCGAAGGATGGCCGTCCTCTGCGGCCGGCCGTGCGTCGTGGCTACAATAGTGGCGTGACCTCCGATTCCCGCTTGCAACGTGTGCTCGACCAGCTGCGGCTCTACGAACACCCTCTGCTCGCATTCCGTGCCCGGCAGAAGGCTGAGGGCGTGGAGGTCACGATTGAGTTCAAGAACCCGCCAGTTCCGGTTCCCGAGTACCATTTTGAACTTCATCTCCGCGATTTGGACCATCCCCAATTCGAATGGAGCTTTCAGCGCCAGCTTTATGATTGCCTCCACGATTACTTGGTCGAAATGTTTACCCGCACGCCCCAAAACCGCGCCGAGCGCCGGCGAGAGAATCGGTGAGCCTTCGCCAGAAAATTGTCGACGAGATTCGCGAGCGCGGGCCCATTCCGTTTTCGCGTTACATGGAACTCTGCCTTTACCATCCTGAGCTCGGCTACTACTCCCGTTCGGCGGAACAATTCGGCAAGCACGGCGACTTTTACACCGCGAGTGATATCCATGCGGTGTTCGGGCGCCTGTTGGCCCGGCAGTTGGATCAGATGTGGCGGCTCATGGGATGTCCCGAAAGCATCGAGATCGTCGAGCTCGGTCCGGGGCGGGGATTGTTCGCACAAGATGTCTTGGACTGGTCGGAAAAGAAATTTCCCGCCTTTTTCGCGGCGCTCGGTTACTCGTTGGTGGAGCGATCGCCGGCCTTGCGGGAACGGCTCGAGCACACGCTCGAGCGCCATTTCCGGAGGGGCAAGGTGTCGCTCACCAGCCTCCCGCTCGAAGCTCCACAACACGGCATGTTCGCGCCCGAGCGTCCGGTCATCATCTTCGCCAACGAATTCTTTGACGCGCTGCCTGTCGAAATCCTCGGCCCGCAGGGCGAATTGCGCATCGCGGAACGAGAGGGGCGCTTTGTCGAAACCTGGGTGTCGGCGCCGGCGGAACAGCTCAGCTTCCTCGATCGTTACAGCGTCAACCCGCAACCCGGCGAGCGCATTGAAATTCCGCTGATGGCCCAGCGTCAGATGGCGGCGGCGGCCGCCTCCATCGAGCGCGGATTCTTGGTCGCCATCGACTACGGGTATACGCGGGATCAGCAGCTGCGCGGCCGCTATGGCGGCACGCTCGTGACCTACCGCCGACACTCGGTCGGCACAACTCCTTACGAGGCTCCGGGCGAGCAGGACATCACCGCGCACGTGAACTTCACCGCACTGGCCGCGGCCGCAGAACAGCAAGGGATGCAGGTTCAGCCGCTCGTCACGAGCGCCCAGTTCCTCATGGGAATTGGCGGACAGAACCAGTTCGCAGATGCCTTCGAAGACTGCCGTCGACCCGAGGAGCGGGCGAAAGTCGCTCTCCAACTGAAGCACTTGGTCGCTCCGGCCGGCACCGGCGAGACCTTTCAAGTGCTGGTCGCAAGCAAGGGGGTTGAGCCTGATAAGGTGGCAAGTCTCGACGGCTTACGGCTTCGAACGGGCGGGCTGTAGGGAGGTAATGGAGGAAACTTCGTCGGGCTCGGTTTCCCCCTCCAACCGGCTTTCTCTACGGCCTGGTCATCTTCTCCGGCCTTACCAGCTGATCAAACTCCTGGGCAGTGAGATAGCCGAGTTTCAACGCCGCCTGGCGCAAGCTGGTGCCCTCCACGTGGGCGGTATGAGCGACCTCGGCGGCCTTGTCATATCCGAGTTTCGGGGCTAAAGCGGTCACCAGCATAAGCGAGTTCTTCACGTACCCGTCGAGCTTGGCGCGATCGACGGCAATGCCCCGAATCATGTACTCGACATAGCCGTGAGAGGCGTCCCCCAGCAGGCGGACCGAATGCAGGAAGTTGTAGATGATCACCGGCTTGAACACATTGAGTTCGAAATTGCCTTGGGAGCCGGCAAATCCGACGGCGGCGGTCGCACCATGAACCTGAGCGCATACCATGGTCATCGCCTCACACTGCGTGGGGTTCACTTTTCCCGGCATGATCGAAGACCCCGGCTCGTTCTCTGGGAGGGTCAGCTCCCCCAGCCCGCAGCGCGGGCCGGACGCCAGCCAGCGAATATCATTGGAAATCTTCATCAGTGAGGCCGCCAAGGTTTCAAGCGCTCCCTGGGCGAAAACGATTTCATCATGCGCCGAAAGCGCGGCGAACTTGTCCGGGTGCGAGCGAAAGGGTAGTCGGGTGAGTTCGGCAATCTTGGCTGCGGCACGCTCGGCGAATTCGGGATGCGTGTTCAGGCCGGTTCCGACTGCGGTTCCGCCGATGGCCAACTCATAGAGCCCGTCCAAAACCAGCTCCAGACGCCTGACGTCTCGTTCCAGGAGGCTGGCCCAACCCCCGAACTCTTGGCCGACGGTCAACGGCACGGCATCCTGCAGGTGCGTGCGGCCGATCTTGACCAGGTCGCGAAATTCCTCGGCCTTCGCCCGAATCGCCTCGTGAACTCTCTGGATGGCGGGAATCAACCGGGTCTTCAGTTGTTCGGCCGCCGCAATGTGCATGGCGGTCGGAAAGGTGTCGTTCGACGACTGCGACAGATTGACGTGATCATTGGGATGAATCGGCTTCTTCGACCCCATGGTGCCGCCCGCCAGTTCAATGGCGCGGTTGGCGATAACCTCATTCACGTTCATGTTGGTTTGGGTGCCGCTCCCGGTTTGCCAAATGCGCAAGGGAAACTGGTCATCCAACTTGCCAGCGATGACCTCCTCTGCGGCCGCGACGATCAGTTTGGTTTTTTCGGCCGGCAGTTTCCCCAGATCTTGATTGACCAGAGCGCAGGCTTTCTTCAGGATGGCGAACGCCCGGATCAGCTCCGGCGGCATGGTGTCGCACCCAATGTTGAAGTGCAACAGCGACCGTTGCGTCTGTGCGCCCCAGTAAACATGGGCCGGGACCTCAACTTGTCCCATGCTGTCGGATTCCAGGCGAGTGCGACTGGCAGGCTCGGCGGAGGTGAGCATAGTAGGATCCTGCTGGCGGTAATCAGGCTAACCCAAGATTATAGCAACTGCCGCCTAACCCTTCGGGTTAGGGAAAGGCCTAGGAAACCGCCATAGGCTTTCCGTCGCCGCGGTGGCAAACCTCGGGCTTAGAACCTGGCTCCTATGAGTGCTGATGGCTATCGCGGATCCATGTTCCGGCCCGGCGGCTGGCGTAGGCGCTTCGACCCGCCCAGCAAGCCGATCCGTGCGGGTATGCGCTCCCCTACACCGCGGGTTTAAGGTGGCCGGAACCCACCGGTGACTACGTTGAGGTTTCCGACGCTCCGGCTGAACCGAAATACCAGCCGGCACCCACGAACAAGTACTTTGTGATTTAGGTTGGCAGTTCATTGCGGGGTTGGCCTCGATCTTTTCTGTCAAATCCTCAAGGTCGGCAACGTTTGAAGCGGCAAGGATGGCTTCGTTGTGATCCGCTTGGCTCAGCCTTGTGAGGAAGACTAGCCTTATGTGTCGATAATTCTCTGGTAGGTCGAAGAGACGGACTTGCTTGCTGGCTGACGGCGCCGCCGATAATCCGTTCTGCCCGAACAAACGAAACCGCAACTCCGTCACTCTGGCGAGCGGTGACGGCGTAGTAAGCAACCTCGTAGCCTAGAAAGTCATTTCCGCTGTTAAGCGTGACGCCAGGCCCGCTCTGTTCCGTCTGGGTTGTTTCGAGTTGGAAGCTTCCAGACCGGTTGATGGGAGTGACGACCCGAATCCGCCAACCAGCCTTGAGATCCAGGTATCCTCGATCAACCAAGGGTGTCGTTGGATTGGGCGGACGGTGTGCCGAACATCCGTTCAGAATAACCGCGATTCCAATCGACAAGAGCAAACCGCTCAATGGATACTTACGGACCGAGATCAACTTCTTCAGCAATCGTCTAGCGAAATGATGATCGTGATTTCTATCTGCGATAGCCCGATGAGTCTCGACTGGAATCGCCGGCCACTGCACCTTCGAGCCTACGATTTTCAAATCCCGCCACTAACCACCAGACCGGCTGCGCGAGCGTGCTAGAATCGTAAACTTCAAAACCCAGCCGCAGCGCTGGTCGGCCCTCGCCATGAAGTCTTCTGACCCAGCCGTGCTGATTCCGGAAACTTTGCCCCGTGCTCAACTCGAGTCACGCCCCAGCCCTCGCGTCGACGTGTTGGTGATCGGTGCCGGGCCCACCGGTCTGGCTTGCGGCATCGAGGCACAAAAGGCCGGATTCAAGATTCTGATCGTCGACAAGGGCTGCTTAGTCAACTCGCTTTTCCATTATCCGACCCAGATGACATTCTTTACCACCCCAGAGTTGCTCGAGATCGGGGACATCCCGTTTTCTACCGCCCATCAAAAGCCGACGCGGGAGGAAGCCCTGGAATATTACCGCAAGGTGGCCGAGCACTACCGCTTGCCCGTCATCCAATACCAGTGGGTCAAAACCGTGGTCGGGCGCGACGGAGATTTCCAGATTACTACGACCGATCGTCTGGGCCGGGTGTATGACTACCGGACCCGCAAGCTGATTGTGGCGACCGGCTACTACGATCTCCCCAACCTGCTCAATGTTCCCGGCGAAGACCTGCCCAAAGTGTTCCACTACTATCGCGAGCCCCATCCCTATTTCGACCTTGACGTGGTGGTCATCGGGGGCAAGAACTCAGCCGCAATTTCTTCCCTGGACCTATGGCGTCACGGGGCGCGGGTTACGTTGATCCATCGCGGATCGAGAATGCACAATCACGTTAAGTACTGGATTTTGCCCGATCTCGAAAATCGCATTCGCAACGGTGAAATCACGGCATATTTCAACAGCACGGTCGAGCAGATCGGTCCCGATTACGTAGTCGTGCGCACCCCCGGAGATCGAGTTCGCCTGAAAAACGATTTCGTGTTTGCGCTAACCGGCTATCACCCTGATTACGACTTCCTTGGTTCGATGGGCATCGAACTCTCTGCCCACGATTGCCGTCCGATGTGCGATCCGCTCTCCCTCGAGAGCAATGTGCCCGGGATTTATCTGGCGGGAGTGATTGTCGCCGGCTCCCACACCAACGAGATCTTTATTGAGAACGGTCGTTTTCATGGACAACAGATCGTCAGACACATCAAGCAGAAGCTGGAGGCGAGCGGCTAGCGACCGTCTGTGGTCGACATCCGGCGGATCCGAGGTCGGGCTTGTCGGGCGACGATGGTCCTGTCGCGGCGGAGAGCGACGGGCGGTCCCTCAGCGCGTGTCGATGTCAAAGCCAAGAATGGCGGTGACCTCGACGGGCTGATCGCCGCGAAACGCAGGGCGGAATTTCCAGCTGGATAGCGCCGCCAGAATCTGATTCGTGGTGTCGCTGCTGCCGGTTTGCTCCCGCACCTGAGCGTTCTTCAGGGACCCGGAGCGGTCCAGCACGCAGGAAATCACCAGCCTGGAGAGCTTGAGATGGCTTGGAAGCTCGGCCCGCACGGGTTGTGGAGCGACCAGGTCCTCCGCGTAAGGATGGTTCTCTGAGCTAGGATCGGCATATTCCATCACCGCTGTGCCCAACGCCGTGGCGATGTAAATCGAGTAGACCTTGTCGCCCTTGAGCGCCCCGTAAAGATTGAAGGCGCCGCCGGAACGCGGACTTCCAACCACGGTGATGTCCGGACCTTCGTTTCCTTTCATGGTGGGCGACCGGCCCGGAATGGACGGCGCATTGCCACCTGCCCCGAAACTTGGCAGACCGACCACATTGCCGCCGTGCACGGAAACCCCCGGCATCGGCGGTTTCCCCACCGCTCCCGTTCCCGCGCCGCCTTCCCCTGGATAAGGGGAAATGCTATTTCGCGCGGCCAGGTCGGCGCCGGTGCCGCCTCCCTCACTGCCTGCCCCGGAGCCTCCGCCCTTCATGGCGGCTCCCGACCCGGCGCCGCGCGCGATATCGTTCCCCGTCCCCGGACCGCCCAGTCCCGGCTGGGCTCCTCCGGAGGGAGAGAGCGTCAGAGCCCCGGCCCCGGCGCTACTGGGTTTGCCCAAGGTCGATCCGGGCTGGCTGGACAGCACGATGCCTGATCCCGCTACGCTTCCTCCCGAGTGGCTTGGGGGCGCCGCCACGGAGCCGCTGTCGAGCGCCCCCCCCAACCCCAAGCCTCGGCTTCCTTGTCCTTGCCCAAGGGCCGAGGTATCCGCCAGCACCGTAGGAGGCGGCGGTACGACCCCGGTGGCGCCACTTAACCCTGTCGTCGGCTTGCTGCGAGCGGGCGTGGGGCCGGCGACTTGGACTGGAGGCGGTACAACCTTGGAGGCTCCCAGGTTGGCCGGCCCTGAAGAGCCCGTCCGAATCCCGCTCGTCTGGACGGGAGGCGGGACGACGTTGGTTTTCCCGAGCGTGGGTATTTGAGAGTGCTCTGTCGTGGCAGCGTTCCACTGGACCGGCGGCGCTGCGACGTCCTGGTTCCCTACTCCGCCGAAGGATCGACGTGAGGAAGACGCGTTGCCGACCTGCACCGGGGGCGGCACCACTTGTCTGGGCTGCGCTTCACCCGGCCCAAAACCCGGACCTCGGGCCGCCATCTCCCGCGTTGCATCGGTTGGAGGCGGAGTCACCACGCGGGGCGAGGGAAGCGTCAAAGGAGAATTCAGCTTGGTCTGCTGTTCCGGTGCGGAAACCGGCGGCGGCACCAC
>JASHSL010000332.1 GCA_030040855.1 Terriglobales bacterium | reverse complement strand
CAGTTTGAAGAGGAGCTGCTGAAAGACAACTGGACAAGGGTAAAACCGGAAGTGGAAGTGAAGAAGGTGCCCATTCCGCAAGGCGAGGAGACTTACATTCTCTGTCGCACTGCCGGCCGCCAAGTGAAAGAAAAAGCCATCCGGCAGCGATTCTCGGCTCACATGGAAGACGCGCTGCAGCGTCTGGGCAAAACCATTGAGACCGGCCGCTTGAAAGACCGCAACAAGATGGAGCGACGTCTGGGCCGTATTCAAGCCAGCCATCCCCAGGTGAACGATCTCTACGAGATTGTTCTCCGGGACACTCCCAACGGCATTCGTCTTCACTGGGCAATGAGGGAAGAGCGCCGGATTTGGCGTGATCTGCGCGAGGGTGCCTACATGCTGCGCACCAATCTCCAGACCGGCACCGTGGAAGAACTCTGGCGCGAGTATATGCAGCTCACGGAAGCCGAGGCCGCCTTCCGCACCTTGAAAAGCGAGCTCTACATTCGTCCCTTGTTTCATCAACTGGAGGCGCGAGTCAAAGCCCATGTCCTGGTAGCCTTCCTTGGCTACGCACTATGGGTCACGCTCAAGCACCTACTGAAGCGCCGAGTTCCTCTCGTGCCCAAACCGTCGGCCAGCGGAGTTTATAACTCGCAACCTCTGTCCGCGATGAAAGTGCTCGCATTGCTTTCTACTTTGCAGAGCGCCGACATTGTTCTGCCCACCACCGACGGCCGCGAAATCCGCCTGCGCCGCATCGCTCAACCCACCTCAGAGCAGAAGGCGCTGCTCCAGCAACTGGGCCTCAGCCTCCCGGAGAGGTTCGAACTGAATCGAAAATGTAGTGTAGACTCGGCAATTGCCTGAACTGATTCTGAACGATTTAGCTGTCTTTTGCCCTCAGTCGTGACGAACTTGGGCTAGGGGTGAGAGCAAATCCCGGGCACGCGGAAAGTTCCCTAAGCCAAGCTGGCATCAGGTGCTACTCGGAGCAAAGTTTTAGTTGTGGACCCACTTTGCCAGAGATGGCTAGAATAGACACTTTCTCGAAGATCCCCTATGTCCCTGATCCAATTCACGCGCAATTATCACGATCACTCGACCGATAGAGGCTACCAGTTCGAGTTCTTCTGCGACCGCTGCGGCAATGGCTTCACCAGTGAATTCAAGGCGTCAGCCACCGGAATAGCTGCCAGCGCCCTGCGCGCCGCCGGAGGGTTGTTCGGCGGAATTCTCGGCTCAGCCGGGTCCAGCGCTTATGAGATCGAGCGCGCTATCCAAGGCCCGGCCCACGATCAAGCCTATCGCGCGGCCATCGAAGAAGCGAAACCCAACTTCCGGCAGTGTCCCAAGTGTGCGAAGTGGGTCTGCAAGGCTACCTGCTGGAATCAGAAGCGTTCGCTCTGCAACGACTGTGCTCCCGATGTCGACACCGAGCTTGCGGCCGCGCAAGCCCAGGTCACGGTGGAACAGATTCGCGAAAAGGTGCGGCAGCAGGATCTGACCAAGGACATCGACGTGACCAGCGAGGCGGTGGCGTACTGCCCCGCTTGCGGTGCTCATACCCAGGGTGCAAAGTTCTGCCCCGAGTGCGGCAAGGCGCTTCGACCGAAGAATGAGTGCTCGAAATGCGGCACCAAGTTCGAAGCCGGAACCAAGTTCTGCCCTGAGTGCGGAAATAAGGTGATGACGTAAGCTGCATGCCGAGCTATCGCGGACAATTCCAATACCTGACGCCATCTGGAATAGCTAGCCAGCAAGGAGCCTGCGAGGTTCAGTTCGACGCCGAGACGTTCACGCTTGCGCCCGAAAGTGGTGTCTCCCTGGTCTTCGACCTCGGCGATATCGACGCCATGCAGGCTGGCGACTACGAAATCCGGCTGCCTCTCTATACCGGCCATACGGTCCTTTTGCAGCGGCTGGGAAAGTCCTATGAGGAGCTCACACGGGAGCTGCTGGAAAATTACCGCAAACGCACTCTCCAATGCTTGTTGCTCGAAGACATGCAGGAAGTGGACCGCTTCACCGGCGCCTTCACCCTGGAAACCGGCAGCGCGCCGCCACTCTCGGGTTCGGCCGAGCTGCGCCTGTTCAAGAGCAATCTGGCAGTCTTGCCGACCTCAGCGCAGGCATTTCAATGGCGGCTGGCTGATATCACTGGCTTCCGATTCGATGCCCAGAACTATGAAATTATCCTCGAGCGCGACGGCGAGCGGCTGTGCCTGAACCGGCTGGCAAAGCGCACGGAATTGCTCCACCGCCAACTACGAGAGGCTTTCGACACGCTTCACGCCGAAGGGGGCAAGGCTCTGCGCTCCATCTTGCCATTCCTTGACCCCGATCAGCTACAGCTTGCCCAGCGTGTCCTGCCCGAGGGACACTCCGCGGCGGTGGTGAAACTAGCGGCCATTCATCCCCGCATCCCGGATGCGCTGGCGACCAACGCCGTCGACCAGGATCTCAAGCCCTACTACGACGAACTGTTGCGTCGCACGGCAAAAGATCGCGTAGTCGCCGGTTACAAACTGATTCGTCCCGAGAACGGCCGCGAATCCTTGCTTGCGCAGGAAGATGGCCCGGGCACGGAGGGGGACGACCGAGACCCTCTAACGGCGGGGGCACCCGACGCAGATTCTAGTGCGCCGCAAGCGCTTTACTGGTTTTTCTTTCCCATCTCAGCCACGGGCGGTGCAAGGGCCGGCAACGTGGTCGCATGGGAAGCAAGTTCGCGGTCGGGACGCGCCACGTACTTTTTTCGCCTAAGCCAGTCCGACGATGCCCGGGGTTTGGCTGATCCTGCCACCTCTGCCGCCACCGTCGAACGCGGTGTCGCCCGGATCACACGAGTGCTGGGACTGGTGAACTTCCGCCGCCGCCCCATTTACCTGTCGGACGAAGATCTAACCGGACGAGCTGAGTTTCACCGCTATGCGATCGCGGCCCGAAAAATTGCTGACTTGCGAGCAGTACGCGCGGCCTTCCTCGGACGCGCCATGCACAACGCTTTCGATACCTGGTGCCAGCAGGTGGATGCGATTCTGGGCAAAGCCGGCCGGTGAACTGTGTGTCGGCCAGCGAAGGTCGGCGCGATCCGTCATGGCAAGCTGCCCACGACTCCCGTGCGCGACTGCTTGGCATCCATTCTTGCTGGGCTCGGCAACCTGCCCATTCCTTACTCCAGCGCCTGGGCGAACCCGGATCCGCCATCATCCAGCCCATGGGGCCAGGCACATTCCTCCGTCTGCACTTCCCTGATCGCAACGATGGCACTCGATCGAAGGAAGGCCTGGTTGCGAAAGCAGCGTGCTCATAGATCGCAGTCTCCTATTTCCCTACGGCATTGAGGGCGTCGAGCAAAGACGCGGCTACAATGCCCGGTGGAGGAGATATGCGGAAATCGCGAAGACAGTTCTTGACGGTCACATCCGCCGGCCTACTCGGCGCCGGCATTCGACACCGTGTCCAAGGGCAGATGCCCGACACTCAGCAGCAACCGACTCCGGGTGCGCCTCCGGCATTTGGCACCGGACCCATGGTCGGTCCAGAGATCTCGCCCGGAACCGTGACGGAGGCGGAAAAGCTGGTGCAAATCACGATGACGGATCAGGAGGTCGCGATTACGGCATCGAGCTGGCGGGCAAACATGGCCGCCCTTTACGAGCGCCGCACCGGTCCACGCAAGGTGCAGCTGGAAACGACGCTTGCTCCGGCGACCACGTGGAATCCGGTACCCGCGAAGATGAAAGCGGGCCCCATCCGTGACCGCTTCCTCGGCAGCCAGGGCAATCCGGCGCCTTTGCCCGCGAGCGATGAGGACATTGCTTACGCGCCAGTGACCAAACTCTCGCGCTGGATCGAGCAGCGCAAGCTCACTTCGATACGCCTTACCGAGATTTACCTCGAGCGCCTCGAGCGGTTTGATCCGAAGCTGCGCTGTGTGATCACGTTGACCGCGGATCATGCCATGGCGCAGGCGAAGCAGGCGGACTCGGAGATCGCGTCAGGAAACTATCGTGGACCGCTGCACGGCATTCCTTGGGGCGGCAAGGACCTGCTCGACACGGCTGGCATCCCGACGACTTACGGGGCCGAGCCCTATCGCAACCGGGTGCCTACAGAGGATGCAGTCGTAGTCCAGCGACTCGACATTGCGGGCGCTGTGCTGGTCGCCAAGCTCAGCTTGGGCGCCCTGGCGCTCAACGACATCTGGTTCGGCGGGCAGACCATGAATCCGTGGTTGCTCGAAGAAGGTTCTTCGGGATCGAGCGCCGGGCCGGGAGCGGCCACCGCGGCAGGACTGGTCGCTTTCTCGATCGGCAGCGAAACCGAAGGCAGCATCGTGAGCCCCTCCCTCCGTTGCGGCGTGACCGGGCTGCGACCGACCTTCGGGCGCGTGCCGCGAACCGGAGCAATGACCCTGTGCTGGTCGCTCGACAAGCTGGGGCCGATCGCGCGTTCGGTCGAAGACACGCTGCTGGTGCTAAAGGCCATTTCCGGTCCCGATGCCGGCGACCTGGGCAGCGTACCCAGCCCTCTCGACTTCGATGCGAGCGCCACGGTCAAGGACCTGCGCGTCGGTTTCTTTCCCAAGTGGATGGAGGAGTCGCCCGCGACCGAGGTCGATCGCGGCGCACTCCAGGCGGTGGAAAAGGCCGGAATGAAGCCCGTCGAAGTCTCGATCCCGGATTGGCCCTATGATTCGCTGAACCTTATTCTGTTTGCCGAATCGGCTGCCGCCTTCGAAGATTTGACGCTGAGTGGAAGTCTCAACCAACTCAAGGCGCAGGTTCCTGATGCCTGGCCGAACGTTTTCCGTCAGTCGCGCTTCTTATCGGCGGTCGATTTCGTGCAGGCAGATCGATTCCGCCGGCAGGTCGCCGGGGAAATGGCCCGCCTGTTTTCTCAAGTCGATCTCCTCTTGGTGCCCTCCCTGCGCGACGAAATGCTCGTCATCACCAACTTTACCGGGCATCCGTCCTTGACCCTGCGCGCGGGTTTTGTGGAAGTGTCGGAGGCGAGAAGCGACTGGGCGCCGGACCCGCAGCATCCGCTGCCGAAATTCTCACCGCCGCGACGCGTGCCCCACGGCGTGACGCTGATTGGGCGACTGTTCGACGAGGGGACGCTCGGAAGCGCGGGGCTGGCGCTCGAGAAAATCTTTGCGGTTCAGAACGAGAGGCCGGCGGGGTTCTGAGCGGCAGCATTCCCCTCCCTAACCGCTTGCGATTTGAACGCCCTGGCGGGGGTTTACTGCAAAACTCCAGCAAACATCTTAACCAACGGAGCTCAGTACTTTGGCTCGAAGTAGTTCCTCACGCTATCCTGTTTGTTATTTCTGTATTAC
>JASHSL010000331.1 GCA_030040855.1 Terriglobales bacterium | reverse complement strand
CGGAACTCGAAAGCGGTCCGCTCGGTCACCTTAATGCGTTTGAACAGCCCCATGTTAAAGTTGAGCCGGTCCGGGTTGCTCAAGCTGTTACGGCCGGAGTCTCCAAAGGTAAGTCCTTCCGGCGGCGCATAGGCCGCTATGTTGTAATACTCCGGGCCAAAATTGGTAACGAAGGTCGAGGCATTGTTCACCACTCCTACCTTGGGATTCCCCACAATATCTGCGTAGGAACTGGCGTCGGTGACTCCGTTGGCCACCCCGGCATTATCGGCTGGATAAAACACCCCGAACGGTGTCCCCGTGTTGAAGATCATGATCCCGGAATACTGCCATCCTCCCACTAGCTTGTTCAGTAGCCCCGGGTTTTTGAAGAAGGGAAGATCCCACACGTATCCGAAGTTGATCATATGCCGCTGGTCAAAGTTGGAACTCGCTCGGTTGGCGGCAGTGTCGTAGGAGTTGACAAACGAACCATCATACCGGTCCGACTCATCATCGATGGAGTGACTGTAGGTGTAGGCAAAGCTCAGTTGTAAACTGCCAACAGTTCTGCGCACGCTCACTTGGAGAGCGTTGTAATTCGACGAGGCCGCATTCGAAAGATATTGGATGGAACCGTAGCCCGGATAGGGGCGGAACGGATCGGGGTTCACACCGCAATGGGCGACTCCCACATTGACCGCCGGACCTGTGGCCAGGCCTGTAGCCGGATTCACCGCATAGGGGATCTGGTGGCCCGACGGCGTTACACCGTTTTCGGGTACTCCGTTAGCATCCACTATGGGATTGGAAGCAAGGCCGCAATCGTTAGCGCCGTAGGCCACCCCCGGTCCGTAAAGACTGTTCGCGAGTGCCTGCGAGGCCGGATAAAGTTGATTCAAGTCAATTTGCCGGCCCAGGTGTGTGCCTTTGCTCCCGACATAAGAAACGGTGGCAATGGTGTCTCGGGCAACGTTGTGTTGTACATCCAAATGCCACTGCTGCACATTCGGCCAAGGGAGCTTTTCTTGAATGGCATAGATCGACAGCGGTAGTTGTGCCGCCGGTGCGCCGTTAATGGCTCCCACTGCTGCATAGCCTGGGATGTTTACCTGTTGAGCGGCGTAGTCTAGCGGTGGCGAGGTCTCCAAGGACTCCGTATTCGCCTCATCGCCGTTGGTGTGGTCAAAAAAGATACCGTAGCCGCCGCGGATGGCCCATTTCCCGTCTCCTTTCGGATCGAAGGCAAACCCCAGTCGAGGCGCGGGATTCCACCGATGAGCGGTTTGACACCCGGGGGGCTGTCCTCCCACCCCACACTGGACCATGCCGTTGGGCATGTTCTCGACGCTGATGGGCGCGCTAGGATTGGTGATCCCCAGGTTCGAGACCACGTCGTCGGCATTCACCGTGGTCACGCCGTGCTTGTATCTGGCCGGATCGAAGTTGAAGGCCTGGTGATATCTCTCCCGATAGGTGCCAAAAAAGCTCATGCGCAACCCTATGTTTAACGTCAGCCGGCTGGTGGCGCGCCAATCATCCTGTAGATATGGCTCAAAAATCTTGTAGCGGTTGTAATACTTAATCAAAGTATTTTGCTGTCCGAACGCCGCAATGTACCCTAATTCCATATCGGCAACCGGATTCCCGGTGGTAACCAAGGAAGTCGAGGGATTGAACTGGAAATAACCCGGGAAAGAACCCGGACTGAGTTCCGGACCTAGCTCATTCTTTTGCGCCGCTTCGAGATAACCCCCGAACTGCAAGTTATGTTTCCCGATGATCTTGTTTACATTGTCTTTGAAACCATAGGTCGGATTCGAGTTATACTTTCCGTTCGGGATATAGCCGGGGTCCTCGCCGAAACCGCCTCCATAGGCACCCCCTGGATCGTTGAGGTTAATGCCTGGGATCACCCCGCGATTCGCTAACGGGTATAACTGCCCGGCGGTAAGGTTGGCGGGCCGCTGCCAGTTGCCTGCGTCCTGCAAGAAGATGTGGTCGGTCGTGTAAGCGAAAACAAACTCATTCAATAGGGTGGGGGAAAATGTCGATGCCAACCGGAACACCGCGCTCACCCCCGGACCATTGAAGTCGGTTTGGATCGTCGGAAAGCTTCCCACGTTCGTCCACAAGGGTGTTTCCTGCAACTGATACCAGGAATCGTGGATATAGTTGAAGGTGATCCGCTGTTTGTCGGTCAAGTTGTGGTCGATCCGCACCAACTCCTCGCGCCAATTCGTCGGCTGACTGTTGACCTTATAAAAGAACTCCTGCCCGGGTGCCCCCCCCTGGGGAATGTTGAGCGTTGGCAGGGGCACTAGGGCATTCATCAGAACTTGCGCATTGCCGTGATTGGCAGCGTATGCGGCCGCGGTTAAAGGGTTCGCCGCCACGTTGGGAATATAGACGGTGTTCCCGTTGACGACCGTGCTCGGACAATCGAGGTACCCGCCCAACACTGGGTTTGGGCATTGATCGCTGAAGTCCCCCGCCCGCTCCGCTGCGGAGGGGACGACGGCATCGAAGGTGTACGGCACCCGGTCTCGCCGCCATTCCTGGGAAAAGAAAAAGAACGTCTTTTGCCGGTTTTGGTTGTACACCCCGGGAATCGTCACCGGACCGCCGATGGTGTACCCGAAGTCGTTCTTGTGGTACGGCGGGGCAACTCCGTTCTGCAAAAAGCCCGCCGAGTTGAACATGTTATTGCGCACGAACTCGTAAGCATCGCCATGAAAAGTGTTAGTCCCGGATTTGGTTTCCACTTCAATCGTGCCCGAGGAATCTCTCCCGTACTGCGCCCCGTAATTGGAGGTCAGCACCTTAAATTCGCCGATGGCATCGATGCTGGGGGTCACGTTCAATGTGTTATTGCTGCCATTGTCTTGGATATCTCCGCCATCAATTTCCCAGTTGTTGTACTCGGTGCGCCCCCCGTTAACGCTGTAGGAATTATTGGCGGTGACACCCACCTGCCCTTCATCGCTGCCGGTTTGATCCGATACACCCGGCACCAGTGTGACAAGTTGCTTGAAGTCCCGGCCGTTCAACTCCAGCTGCGAAACCTCTTTGCCGCTTAAAGCCCCGCCCAAATCCGACTGCTGCGTCTCCACCTGCGCAATGGCTGATCCTTCCACCGTAACTTCCACGTTGGCGGCCCCCACTTGCATCGCCACGTCCACCCGTGCCTTCTCTCCCACGCGCAAAATCATGCCCTTGGCCTGATATTTCTTGAAGCCCTGCGCCGTCACCGTCACGTCGTAGGTACCGATCGGCAACGCTGCAAACAGGTAACTGCCGCTCCCATTAGTCGGAGCGGTTCGCTTGATCCCCTGCTGCATATTGGTCACCTGCACTTGTGCGTTGGGAATCGCTGCCCCGGTGGAGTCGGTCACTGTGCCGGTGATTTGCGCGGTGTCCTGGGCCAGAGTGGCGACAGGAAGGCTCAACAGAACTACAGCCACTGCGAAGAACAAGAGGAATTTCATCGCTCACCCCTCCCGGTGCGGCGACTATCTAAACCCGACCAAGCTTGTGTTCATCGAAATTTGTTGTCGAAAGCTGAATTGAGGACGCACTCCCTAAAGGTGACAAGTCCTGCCCCTAGGCTAGTCCTCCCTCACCGCCTGGGAAACCTGCCCCGTCGTTCCCTCTCGCGTGCCCATTCCGCCCCGCATCACCAGCTTCGATATAAGTTTGCGAAACTCAAAAAATAATCCTACCCATTCTCCTTCCTTAGAAAGTAAATCGCGCGCCAAACTGGTACTGGCGCGGAGTATTGACCGTGCTTGTGACCAAACCGAAGGGAAGGTTCTGCTGCACCGCACCGACAATGCTTGGCACATTTGGGTATCCGAACTGCGCCGTGTTGGTGATGTTATAGGAGGACACATCGAAGCGCAGGTTGCGCGTTTCTCCCAACGCGAACGTCTTGTAAATTGAGAGGTCCAGGTCGCGAGCCCCCCGGGTGCGAACGTGGTCGAGATAGGTCGGGGCATTTCCCGGAATATACGGATTGGGCGCGCCGCCGTTTTCCGTCCCGGGTATTGGGAAGCAGGCATCGGTGAACCACACGGCTACGGTGTGAGGAGCGCCCTTCGATGGATCGCAGGTCATGTCGGCACGCTGCGGGAAGAGAGACGGGCTCTGTCCCGAAGCCGGGGAGTTAATGGGAACGCCGGTGCTGAGATAGCCGATCGCATTTATAGTCCAGCCACCCAGAGCCGCGTCTGAGACCCCCTGCAGGTTGAGCCCCCTTCCCTTGCCCACCGGCAAGTCATAGGAAACCGACCCGCTGAACTGGTACTTGACATCCTGAGGGCTGATCGAATGTTCATAGTTCAGATTCTTCCAGTCCTGAGCAACGCCGTTGTGAGTGCCTACGAAACTCAGAGGAGGACCGCCGTCGTCGGTCATTATTTTCCCCCAAGTAAAGGTGGCGAGCGTGGTGAAATGGTTGGTCAGCCTTTTCTGCACCTTAGTTTGCAAGGAACTGTACTCAGAGTCTCCCGCGGGATAGCCATGTATGTTCACACCATTGCCGAAGCCATAGACGCCGTTACCGAATTGGGGATATGGTTCGAGCGCGTTATACAGCGGCACCTCGGCTTGGCCAAAATTGGCATTGGTGGCGGGTAGGATCGGCTCCCATTTGTTGGGTACACAGGTGGGCGGGCAGTTGATCAGCGCCGATTGGTATCGCGCAATCGTGGCGAGATCGGGGTCGTTCAGATCAACCCCGCCGAAGGGCAGGAAGAGGCCCCGGCTGCCGACATAGCCCGCCGTCACCACGATCTGATGCGGCAGTTCGTACTCCAGGGCGAAATTGTAGTTATAGATGGTGGGCGTGCGCTGGGAATGCGCCACGGTGCTCAAGGTAATGCCCAGGTTATTCGCCAGACCTGACGGCGGATGAGTAAAAACGGGAACAACTCCAGTGGGGTATGGGTTGCTTAAAGAATAGGTGCCGATGAAGTTGTCAACGGTGAGCGGCGGGCTGCCAGCCGCGGCACCCGCGCATGCCGCCGTGCCGTTGAACACCGTATTACCGTCTGCGTTCAGGCAAACGCCGTTCCATTCTGTATTGGATGAGAAGCCATCGGTGTTGTTCAGTGCGCTTTCGACCTGGTGTGTGCTGGGGCCGTAATAGATGCCCGCGCCGCCGCGCACAACGAAGCGGCCGACCGGCTGCCAGGCGAAGGCCAGGCGAGGTCCAAAGTTGTGCAGATTCGTGATGAACGGG
>JASHSL010000330.1 GCA_030040855.1 Terriglobales bacterium | reverse complement strand
CCACGATGTTTTCGGCATAGCCCCAGCAAAGAAAGAAGCCAATCACCACCGAAATAATCGAGTAAAAAAGCCTCCGCCTGAGCTCCTCCAAATGCTCGAGGAAACTCATGGCAGGCATGGTTTCCTGCTCGGTTCTGTCGGACGGCAGTTCGGCGGCGATCTCAGGCATCGGGACCCGCTTTCGTCTCCGAGTTTCGCTCCCCAGTAAGCTCTGGAAGCGAAGCGGGATGGGTATTTACCGCTGGCGACGCCGGGGGGAGGGTCGCGATCGTCCCCACTGGCTCTGGGGCCGAGGGGAGAACCTGGCGCTGATTGTCGACTTCGAGTTGCGCGATTTCCGAGGCAATCTGCGCCTTAAACTCGTTCGAAGCGCGCTTGAACTCGTTGAGCGCCTTGCCCACCTGACGGGCGATCTCCGGCAATTTCTTGGGCCCAAAGATGAGCAGCGCCAGGAAGAAGAGGAAAATGGTTTCGGAAAACCCCATCCGAGCCATCATACTGCCGAGTGGGGTCGGCAGCAATCAGGGTCGATGTGGGTTGTGAACCCGTACTTACCCCTGGTCCGGGTTGGCAGGCTCGTGCGCCGGCTTTGTTCAGTCACAGGCAAGGTCGTGCCACCTGAACAACGGAAGTTAGGAAATCAACCGCGTGTCAGTCTCGCGAGGCGCAGTGTTTTGTCTTCCGACCGCAGGGTCGTCGAGACGGATTTCCCAGGCATTTACTCCGGCGATGCGGCATGGCTATCCGGACAAAGCGGTCGAGACCAAGTTCGAAGTTCACCGGCAAGCGATAAGCCCTAGAGCGTGCCCCTCTTACGGCCGTGCGCCGGCGCCGGGCGCTCCCCCTCGAGCGCAAACCAATCTAAGGTGCCGCTTTCAGCTGCTGCCACTTGCATCGCTTCTTTGCCTGGCAGCATCTATGGCGATAGGCGTAGCTAGTGGAGTTACTCTCGGTCGGGAAAATCGACGGGGCGGTGAATCTCACGTGCTATACTGACTTTCATATATTTTCATGCCCGAACCGAAGGAATCCACGATGGTTGGGAGTTCACGTCGTAGTCTTTTCCTAGTGGTTTTTGTGCTGGCCTGCTGTGGCTTTTTGGGAATGGTCTTTGGGCAAAAGATCACTCCCGCAGCCGCGGGCGGCAGCGATTCCGACGCTCGCGACAGTTTGCGTGAGTTCACCCAGGTTTACAGCATCGTGGAGCAGAACTACGCCGAGCCGGTGAACGCCGATAAAGCGATTTATGACGGCGCCATTCCCGGAATGTTGCACGTGCTCGATCCCCACTCCAATTTTTTTGATCCCAAGGCCTATGCCCTGCTGCGCGAAGACCAACAGGGAAAGTATTACGGCGTGGGCATGACCGTCGGTCCACGTAATAACAAGGTGATCGTGATTGCACCATTCGTGGGTACGCCAGCTTATAAGGCGGGAATTCGTCCCGGGGACATTATCGTCGCGGTAGACGGAAAGTCCACCGACAATATGAGTACCAGCGACGTTGCCGATCTGCTCAAGGGGCCCAAGGGCACTATGGTCCTCATCACGATCCTGCGCGAGGGATCGGATAAACCGCTGGAGTTTAAAGTGGTGCGGGCTGAGATTCCGCGTTACAGCGTAGATTTGCACTTTCTCCTTCGACCCGGGATTGGCTATATGCACATTACCGGGTTTAACGATAAAACCGAGCAGGAAGTGCAGAAGGCCCTCGATGAAATGGGCGACTTGAAGGGTTTGATTCTGGATCTGCGGTCGAATCCGGGCGGCCTACTGAGCGAAGGGGTCGATGTCGCCGACAAGTTCCTGCACAAAGGCCAAGTGATTGTTTCCCATCATGGCCGCAGCTCACCTGAAAGACCTATAAAGCAAGAAATGGCAATGGGGGCAAGGATTATCCGCTGGTGGTTCTGGTGAATCGCGGCACGGCTTCGGCAGCTGAGATCGTGGCAGGGGCGATTCAGGATCACGATCGCGGCCTGATCGTAGGCGAAACTACCTTCGGCAAGGGCCTGGTGCAAACCGTGTATCCACTGTCGGAAAATACGGGCCTCGCCCTGACGACGGCCAAGTATTACACCCCGAGCGGGCGTCTGATCCAGCGGGATTATTCGAACATCTCGCTTTACGACTACTACTTCGAGCGCGAGGGGACCGATACCAACAACACCGCCAATCGGGAGGTAAAACTGACCGATAGCGGACGGACGGTGTACGGTGGCGGCGGCATTCGTCCGGACCGTGAGATTCCCCCCGCCAAGACCAATCGCTTTGAGGATTCTCTTCTCCAGCACTACGCCTTCTTCAATTTCGCCAGCCGCTACGTCGCGACTCACCACCCAACGGAGAAGCTCGAGGTGGACGATGTGACCATGCAGGAATTCCGCAAGTTCCTCGAGGACGAGAAGATCCCCTTCACGGAGGCGGATCTGCTCGAGAACAATGATTGGATCCGCTCTAATATTAAGAGCGAAATCTTTACCGATGCCTTCGGGCAAACCGAAGGGCTGAAGGTGAAGGAAGAAAGCGATCCTTTGGTTCTCAAAGGTCTGGAGCTTCTGCCCGAGGCAAAGCAGCTCGCTGAAAACGCGCGCCGAATTGTGGCCGAGCGCACGAGCGCGCATCCGCTGAGCCGCTAGGCGGTTCGAAAGCGCCTACCAGGGGCGGTCGCCTGCCTTGAGCCGCCACCCCCGATTCCCCTCTTCCTTCGACCTTACAGCGGTTGCTTCAACTCTCACGCTCGCTTTGCCGTTTCCAAAGCCGGAGGTTTCTCCAAAAAATTCTTCAGCAATCCGACCACGCCCGGCCAACCGCCGCTGTAATCCTTGCGGGCGTTCGGCAGCTCAGAGAGGCCGCTGTGCGTGACTTTCACGCGAGTGCCCTTGCCCGACGGGAAGAGTTCCCAGCGCACGATGGTGTGCCGGCTGGGCTGGTCGTGCCAGTTGGCGATCCAACTATAGGCCAGCCGACGCGGCGGATCGAACTCCAAGACTTCGCCCTCGCAGTGGAATTTGCGAATGCCGTTGACGCTATGCGTGCTGGGGCCTGTGTCGTAGCACCAACGCCCGCCTATCTTGGCCTCGAGCGCGAAGGACTCGATCGAACATTCCTTCGAAGTCCACCACTGGCACACCTGCTGGGGATCGATGAGCGCCTGAAACACACGTTCCGGGGGCGCTAGGATAAAAATTTCGCTGACCACGGCATCTTGATCGGGAGTCACCACTGTGGTTGCCATGACCGTGCCTTCTCCTTTCACCGACGGGGGGTGACGTGCCCACCCCACCTGGCGCGGATCGTAAGCCGACGCTTGGATCGAGCCCGGCTTGATCTCGGTGCCCGCGCTTACTTCTGGCGTTCGAGATCGAACCGCTCGTGCTGTTTGCCCCCATGGTTGTCCGCAAATTGCCAATCTTCGCTGTGGTGGTCCGCGTCAATCAAGGTAAACACGACGCGCTCCATATGCCCTTCCTGGCTCGGAAGCAGGTTCGTGGCATCGAGGAAATCGAAAGTGATGGTCTTGCCATCCGGGGACAAGGTCGCAACCATGCGGGGTTGGTTTCCGGCGGCGCAGTAGTGAGTCATGAGCAAGCGATCACCATCCATGTGGAACATGCTGACCATTTGCTCATGTTCCCTGATCTCGCTGATCAAGGCGGAGCCGCCCGCCGTCACTCGATTCGAGACCTCGACGGCGGTTCCATCGGAAGCCTTGCCTGACCATGAACCCTCGAGTCGTTTCAGCTTCTCAAAGGCTATCGCACCCTGGGAGGCGGCGAGAGCGGATGTGGTTAGGAGCGCGACGACAATGGCAGATGCGAGCGCAAGAAGTTTGTTTTTCATCATCGAATTCTCCTCGAACGTTGCGGTCATCTTTCCTTGGCCCGGGATTGTTCCTTTTCGTACTCGGCTTCTACATAGGCTTGCAGGCTGCCGAGGCGGGTATGCCAGAAACTCCGATATCGTTCCAGCCAGGAATCGACGGCCTTCAAGGGTTCAGGATTGAGCTGATAAACCCGCAGGCGGCCTACGCGGCGCTGCTCCACCAAGTGGGCGCGTCGCAACCGACGCAGATGTTTGGAAATCGCCGGGCGGGAGACGGGAAACGCCTGCGCGATGCGGCCCGCGGGTTGGCTCCCCTTGCGCAGCAGATCGAGCACCGCACGACGGGTGGGGTCCGCCAAGGCGCTGAAGGTCGCCTCCGGAGAATATGTAACTGAACGGTGACGCATAATGAGTAACTATACGGTTACATAGTTTTCCTGTCAAGAAAAATGCGGCAACCGGTCGGAAGCCGCGGGCCTGCGAAATCGCCCGACCTGGCTGCGAACGTTCGCGGCCGAGCGCCTGCGATGGTCGGCCTACGCTCTCGCCTCTCTCTCCCCCGCTTCGACCAGATCCAGGAAGGCCTGGTGCACCCGTTGGTCCGGGGAAAGCTCGGGGTGGAAGGTGGCCGCCATGACTCGTCCCTGGCGGACGGCGACTGGATCGCTGCCCGCGGTGGCGAGCACCTCGACTTCCGGGCCGACCCGCTCGATCTTAGGAGCTCGAATGAAGACCATTTCCATGGGAGCCGCCCCGAAGTTGCCTTGGCGGATCGAGCTATCGACCTGCCGGCCATAGGCATTGCGGCGAATGCGGATATCGAGCGCACCTAACCCGGCCTGGGTCGGATTTTCAATTTCCTGGGCCAACAGAATCGCGCCCGCACAGGTTCCGAAGGTGGGCTTCCGATGGGAGAACCGCTTCAGCTTTTCCAGTCCGGGCTCGCCCAGCAGCTTGAGAAAGGCGCTGGATTCGCCGCCGGGAATCACCAGGCCGTCGATGGCCTCGAGTTGTTCCGGCTTCTTGACCAGCACCACCTCTGCGCCCAGTTCTTCGAGCCGCTTGCGATGCGCGTCAAAATCGCCCTGGAGAGCTAAGACGCCGATTTTCTTGGCCGTCGCCATGGCTTTGCTGTCCGCCTCTGTGGCCGGTGAAGGCGGAGGGCGGCGCACTCCTTCACCAGCCTCGGGTTTGCAGCATCTCCGCTTCTCCGAGCGCGGCTACAGCCAAGCCTTTCATGGCGCCGCTAAGATGCTCGCTAACCTCCAGCAATACCTTGGGGTCGTTGTAATGGGTCACGGCTTCGACGATGGCGCGGGCCCGCTTCCCTGCCTCCTCGGGATCGGCAAAATGAACCGCATCCTTCATGAAGATTCCTGAACCCACGAACACCGCCTCGGCACCCAGCTGCATCACCAGCGAGGCGTCGGCGGGAGTGGCAATCCCCCCCGCCGAGAAGTTCGGCACCGGCAGTTTGCCTTCTTTGGCCACTAGCTTGACGAGCTCATAAGGGGCCCCGAGCTCCTTCGCCCGGGCGTAGAGCTCCTCCTCCCGAAGCACGGTGAGGATTCTCATCTCTTCGACAATCTGCCGAATGTGCTTCACCGCGTGCACCACGTCGCCGGTACCGGCTTCGCCTTTGGTGCGGATCATGGCGGCGCCCTCGGCGATGCGCCGCAAAGCTTCGCCCAAGTTGCGCGCTCCGCAGACAAAGGGAACGGTGAAGGCGTGCTTGTCGACGTGGTGCGCCTCGTCGGCCGGCGTTAGCACTTCGGATTCGTCGATGTAATCGACGCCCAATGCCTGGAGAATCTGCGCCTCCGCGAAGTGGCCGATCCGGCATTTGGCCATCACGGGAATGGAGACGGCGGACATGATCTCGCGAATCTTCTTGGGCGAAGCCATGCGGGCCACGCCGCCCTCGGCTCGGATCTGGGCGGGCACGCGCTCGAGCGCCATGACCGCCACAGCGCCCGCCTTTTCCGCAATCTCAGCCTGTTCGGCGTTGGTGACATCCATAATCACGCCGCCTTTGAGCATCTCGGCAAGTCCGGTCTTGAGACGAAGACTGGTCGAATTCCCATTGCTGTCTGACATAGTTCCTCTCCGATTCTGAACTAGGCTCACCATAGCTCAGAAGTGGATAGCTGCATAGGTCCATTTTGTTATATTCTATGCATACCACTTTTTGAAGGGGTTGGGGACCGATCCGGCAAACCGGACGGCGCTCGCAGTATGGGAGAAGCCATCCCATGGCCAAGCGACCGAGCACGCTGCCGCTGAACCTGCAAGAGCCGAGAGCGGGAACGCCGTTGTATCGCTGGTTCTACGAGGAGCTGCGCGCCGCCATCCTGGCTGGACGCCTGCGCCCTGGCGGACGGCTGCCGGCCACCCGCGAACTGGCAGCCGAGTATGGGCTTTCCCGTCCCACCCTCGTCGCCGCCTTTGAGCAGCTGCGCTCGGAGGGTTACGTCGAAGGCAGGACCGGATCGGGCACCTACGTCAGCCAAACCCTGCCCGAAGATCTCCTGCAGGCGCCCCGGACCAAGCTGACCGCCAGACCAGGAAGGCGCAGCGTCCCGCTTTCCGCCTACGCCCGCCGTTTGCGCCCGCTGCCCCCGGCCGAGCCCCGCACGGCGCGCGCCTTTCGCGCCAGCCAGCCCGCGCTCGACATGTTCCCCATGGATTTGTGGGCGCAGGTCGCAGCCCGGCGCCTGCGGCGGGCTTCGGCAAGCCTGCTTGCCGGAGGCGAGGCTCTGGGGTATCGCCCGCTGCGGGAAGCCGTGGCGGATTATCTGAACACCTCCCGCGGAGTGCAGTGTACCGCCGATCAAGTGCTGATCATCTCCGGGGTGCAAGAGGCTCTGGACCGCACCGCACACCTTCTGCTCAATCCCGGCGATCCGGTGTGGATGGAAGTGCCTGGATATCCCGGGGCGGCATCCACCTTTCGTGCCGTGGGCGCCCGCATCTGTCCCGTGCCGGTAGATTCGGAAGGCTTGGACCTTGAACGAGGACAGCGGCGGTGGCCGAATCCCCGCCTCGTGTACCTCACTCCGGCGCACCAATTTCCCCTGGGGGTAACGATGAGCTTGCCCCGGCGCTTGTCTGTGCTCGAGTGGGCCCGCCGAGCAGGAAGCTTCGTCTTTGAAGACGACTACGACAGTGAGTACCGCTACCGGGGCCGGCCCATTCCCGCCCTCGAAGGTCTGGACCGGGCAGGAGTGGTGATCTTTGCCGGCAGTTTCACCGACGCGCTTTTTCCTGCGCTGCGACTTGGCTATCTGGTGGTACCCGACGACATGGTAGAGATCTTTGCCGCAGCCGGGTCGGTGAGCACGCATCACCCGCCGCTGCTTGACCAAGCCATTCTCTGCGACTTCATCCGCGAAGGACATTTTGCCCGGCATGTTCGCCGCATGCGCGAACTCTACGCCGAACGCCTGTCCGTGCTAGTCGAGGCCGCCAGCCAAAGGCTGAGGGGAATGCTCGAAGTGCCGAAGGTAGAGGCGGGGTTGCGCACGGTAGGGTGGCTCGAGCAGGGGATTTCTGCCGAGCGGGCCGCGCGTGCCGCAGCGGGCCACGGGGTCGAGGTCGTGCCCCTGACCCGCTACGCTTATGGCCGGTGCCAGCGCCATGGTCTGGTGCTCGGTTTTGCTGCGGTTGACGGCCGCGAGTTGACCCGGGGCGTCGAGCAACTTGCCCAGGCACTCGAGGAGTGCGCGCGCGGACGTGCTTAGAGCTCGGCTGGCAAGCCGGTCCGACGGCCGCTGCCTAGCGAGCGAGGAACCTTGCGAACCTACGCTGCGGATCGATGGCGATGAATACCCCTTGGCTTTGAGCCAGAAGCCGGCCTTTCGCGTCCAGGATCTCCGCGGCATGGGTGTGGTAGCGTCCGCGAACCCGCAGCTCGCGCGACTCCACGCGAAGAGGCTGGTTGAGGGGCACGGGCTTCAAATACTCCACCGTAAGGGTGGAGGTCAGGGCGATGACGTGCCTGAGCTTGTTGACCTTGCCCATGGCTTCGTCGAGCACGGTGGCGATGATGCCGCCATGGGCGTGGCCCGGCGGCCCGGTATAGCGCTCGCCCAGGCGAAAGCGGCACACGAACCGATCCCGTTCTCGATCGTAGGCGAACCGCAATCGCATCCCTTCGAGATTATCCTTGCCGCAGACAAAGCAGTAGTTCTTCTGCATGCGTACGTAACGAGTGTCGTGGCCGTGCCCCTTTCCCGTTCTCCTCGTCATGGTCCGGGAACTATCCTATACGAACTTCGCCAGCGGCAGACGACAGGTTGAGATTCGCGCGCCGACCCGCTCCCCTGAGACCTCAGTGGACCACATCGGGATCCGTCAGGACCTCGCGCCGTTTTTGCTGCATGCGATAAAGATGATGAACCGGGCCGATGCCACGTCCCAAAGGATGCGCATGACTGATCGAGGCCGCCACGTACGCCTTGGCCAGTAGAACGCCTTCGGCCAACCCGCGTCCGAGAGCCAAGTGGCACGCCAGCGAACTGGCAAAGGCGCAGCCTGTGCCGTGGGTAGAGTTCGAGCGCAGGCGCGGCGATTGGAAGACCTCCTGGTCGACTCCGCCCTGGCTGGTAAGACTCAACAGGTCAATCGCCTTCTCCAGGTGGCCGCCCGTGATGACCACCGCGGGGGCGCCCATGGCATGCAGCCTATGGGCTGCCGCCCGCATTTCCTCCAAGTTTCCGACTGCTAGACCCGTCAGCGCGGCGGCCTCCTCGAGGTTCGGGGTCACGACGGTCGCGAGCGGAATAAGTCGCTCCGCTAGCAGGCGTGCCCCCTCCGCGTCCACGAGATCAGCCCCGGAAGAGCTCTTTAGAATCGGGTCGAGCACCACATTCCTGGCCACTTGTTTCTCCAGGAATTCCGCGACCGCCCTCGCCACCCGTACCTCTCCCAGCATGCCGATGCGTATCGCGGCAATCGGAACATCAGAGACGAGTTCCTCTAAAGTCTCGGTCACGAGCTCGGGTGCAATCGGCACGACACGGCGTACCCCGGCGGTCGATTGCACAGTGAGCGCGGTGATGCAGCCAACCCCGTAACATCCGTGCGCAGCGATGGTTTTGATGTCAGCCGTGACCCCGGCTCCTGAGGAGGGGTCAAAACCGGCAACGGTAAGAACGATCGGTGGACGAGACTCCATAAACCAAACTGTCCTTCAAGATCGACCCGAATCCCCCCAGGATACCATCGCTACCCAGTTGAGAACACAGGGGTTACGGTTAAGCGGCTCCATACCATCCTAACCCAATGAAAATAAACACTGAGAAAATCTTGCACGGTTCCTGGCCGCGCTTATATTTACTCAATGGTAACTAGTTAAATGATTGCAAAAAAAGCATGACCAGGATCATTCGTCAAGCCGTACAGTGAGTTACGTGCTATATCGATAACTCTCAGGTTACTTTTGTACAGGAGATTTTGCATTGACAGGGAATATGGCCAGCTTTAGGATTGGCCGACTAGGCAATCGATCTATGAACCTTGGTTCTGGGAGGCTTGGCTTTTGCTACGGGAGGTGCTGTGAGAAACCGCATGGCTCGTGCACTAGTAAGCGTTTTAATGGTTGTCAGCCTGGGGGAAGCTCAAGGGCCAACCCGCCCGGACTCGAAGGAAATCGAAGCGGCCAAATCCCCAAGCGTCCTGGGGTCTCTAAGATCAGAGGCTTACGAAACGAAGCATCCGCCCTACCAGGTTGGAATCGCGTCCTGGTACGGTAGCTACTTTGAGGGCCGCCCGACTGCCAGTGGAGAGCCCTATGACATGTATGGTCTGACGGCCGCGCACCTTACCTTGCCCCTGGGCAGTTGGGTGCGGGTCACTAATCTGCGGAACGGCCGGAAGATCTACGTGCGCATCAACGATCGCGGACCGGTGGTGGAGGGTCGGATTATTGACCTCTCCTATCGGGCCGCCGAGATTTTGCAGTTCAAAGATCAAGGCCTGCAACAAGTCCGCCTCGATCTGGTTAGCGCCGAAGGAGCACAGCCGGAGCAAATCGCGATGCTACATCAGGAGGCATACTAGCTCGCAATCCTTTAAAATCGTAAGCCATGCACACTCGGCGTCCAGGTCTGATCGTTGCCCTCGATGTGTCGTCGGCAACCCGCGCGCAAGAGATCGTTGCGGCGGTAGGCGAGTCGGCTTTCTGCTACAAGGTCGGGATGCAGCTTTATACCGCCGAAGGCCCGCAGGTGGTTCGCGATTTGGTGGCCGCCGGGCGGCACGTCTTTCTCGATCTCAAATATCATGACATCCCCAACACCGTGGCTGCGGCGGTGCGCGAGGCGGCACGGCTGGGAGTAAGCATGCTGACCGTACACGCGTCCGGTGGAAGCAAGATGCTGCGCGCCGCTACCGACGCCGCCCGGTCGGTCAAACCTGACTTAGTGGTTCTCGCGGTTACCGTGCTCACCAGCCTTACCGACCATGATCTTGACAACCTGGGCGTGCACGGCCGCGTCGGAGACCAGGTCTTGCGCCTGGCAGCACTCGCCCTGGCGAACGGATGTCAGGGTGTGATCGCACCGGCCCGAGACACTGCCAGGTTGCGCACGGAACTCAAAGACGATTTTGTGATCGTGACCCCAGGGGTGCGTCCGCTTGGCACCGCACCAGCCGACCAGGCGAGGGTTGTGACGCCGCGGGAGGCGATGGCCGCCGGCGCCACCCATATCGTGGTCGGGCGACCTATCACCGAAGCTCCAGATCCCGGGGCCGAAGCACGGGCCATCCTTGCCGAGATCGGTTCTGCTCTCCAGCCGGCAACCGTCGGCAGAGCGTAATCGCAAACTGGCGGGAAAGGGCAGCTCGGTCGAGCGGCTTCACAGTCTTCTCGAAAACCTTCCCGGGTTTGCTTGCGGGTCTGCCCATCCCTTCGATCTTGCCCGCTAGATAACGAGAAGGGTTAAGTTATGGCTAAAGTTTCTCGTAGAACTCGCAAACCGAGCAGGAGATAAACATCCCTCCCGGAACTCCGCGCTCGCGATCCTTGACCCGCTTCACGATGCGTGTGGGCTTACCGCATTTGGGGCAATCCGTGCTCTTGGTGGTGTCCATCTCTTTCTTGCGGTCCGCGGTTTTTGCAATTTTCGCCATCATGTTCTCCTAGACAACACCCTGGGCTTGGGCACCGGTCCATGAAATTTTGGTGAAATGCTCGGCAGGAGCCGCGCTACCACCGCTTCGTGAATGTTTCCTCGATGGAGGCGCCGATCGAACCCCGACCCCAGCTCTTGATTGTAAAAGAATGCTTCGCTTGTCGCACCGCGCCAGCAGGAGCAGAAAAATTGCGACCCTGCAGGATCCGAGCGTAACGGATCGTCCCCTTACCTCGAGACGGCGGCAAACAGATCCGAATGCAACAGCGACTGGAACTGTTTGTCATCCGCCTTGAAGTGCATTTGCAAGTCAGAGCTGTCGGAGTTTACCGAAACATTCTCTAGGGCCGCCTTCTCAATCGGCGTTGCGGTCATTTTTCGATAGAGCACTCCTGCCCTCACCAGGGAGGAGAGAGTAGCGGCGGTCACAGAATCGGAGGTCACGATATCCAGGTCGAAGGTCACTCCGTTCTGAAAACTCATGGTGTAGCGGGAGCCAAGCACGCGCTTTTTGATCATGTCGAAATCGGCGAGCTTCCCGGCGTCGCCAAGGGCCGACAACAACATATTTTGAGTTCCCTGCTGATCGAGCACGCTCCAGACTGTTCCCGACTCGACCGGTCCAATGAGGTCCGCCACCTGGCTGTTCGAATCCAGGCTGCTGCTGTAGCCATCGCGCGCGTCGAGCGCACCCTTCAATGCCTCCCCGTCGCCGAACAGCAAAGTATTGTCATCGAGAAAGGTCATGTCCATGCCACCCGACATGGGGTAGATATCGGTGTCGTGGTATTTGAGCGGTTTCACCTTATTCAACCGCATCTTCTTCAGTACGGCCTGGCGGGAGAAGGATCCCTGGGCTGCTCCCACAACCCTGGTGCCCTGCTTGGCGGCACGATAGGAGGCGAAAGTCAGCTGATCAACGTCTTTGTCAGGGTTAAT
>JASHSL010000329.1 GCA_030040855.1 Terriglobales bacterium | reverse complement strand
CCTGTTTCATCTGCTCCTGACTCAAACCAGCGATTACCGCTATTGGGGACAGGGCCGCTGGACTGACTACGCTCGCGAGTTGTGCCGCCGAACCTCCGACATTTTGACCAATGACTTTTGATCGAAGGCAAAGCCACCGACCTGGTCCGAGAAAGGCGTTGGTGGCGGCGGCGCGACCCAATCTGGTACTTGCGGCTGGGTTTGGGCGATTCGCATCAGGACATCGCTTCCGCCACAAATCGGGTGAGTTCGCACGCCTCCTGCGGTTCAACAGGCAGCCGCTGATTCTTGAGCCGCTACTTGCCGGATGGCGAGGTCAACTCTCCCTAGGTTCTTGCAAGAAACCGCGCGAGGGCGCAGCTGTTGTCGTTGCTGAATGCCGGGCAAGGTTTGGTCTGGGCAATGCCCGGAACTCCCTTTGCAGCGGGTAGTACCATGCTGTTAGGGTTATGTCGCCAGGGAGGAGACGCCATGAAGTGCTGGTTTTGCGAGCAAGAGGCCAGAGGAACGTGCGCCGCATGCGGACGCGGCCTTTGCCATCATCATGCCCACATTCACGACGAGATGACCTTGACGAAGTCCGATACAAGTACGGGTTATGCCAGCTTTTACAACGTTTACGGGGCGCTCAAGTGCGCGGACTGCCGCTTGGAATGGAAGTCCTTCCGACCGGGCAGCTGACTCTAGTGGGGGAGTCTTCTGCGTCCTGGCGCGGTAAGACAAGGCACGTTGCTCAAAGGGAAAGGGTGGACCGTGGATCCGGTTCGAAGCGAACAAGCCGATCGGAAGAGATCGCCAGTAGAGCCCGTGCCGGAAGGGCAATCAGAATCGATCGAGTCAGCCACAGAGGCTGGCTCGGCCGACCTGGGGTGGTCTCGGAAGACCACTCTGGTCGCGGTACCGGTCGACCCTTACGTTGTCCACTGCCAGTGGGAGGTCGCGCCTGACGATCTCGAGGGCGCGAAACAAGTTCTTGGCGTCGGGGAGCATGAATACTGGCCGGTCTTGCAATTCTATGATGTGACCTCTGCCGTTGGGGAGGAAGCTGCGCCTAGGCCCTCGTTTTCGGTGGAAGTCGAGCTCGGAGCCGGAAACTGGTACGTGGATGCGTGCAGTCCCGACCGTTGCTACCGCGCCGATCTCGCGCTGAAGGGCGAGGAGGGCAGCTTCACGGTAATCGCCAGCTCCAATCTTGTGGAGACTCCGCCCTCCGCGCCTTCCAGTTATGCGGATGCGCAGTGGCTGCCCATCCGCTTAGCTCGCCAGCTGCCCGATCCCGTGAATCCCGCACAGGAGCCTTCTGCTTCAAGCATCGATATGAGCGAAGAGGTGCGCAGCACTTTGGCGGCTCTCTACGGCGAGCGGATTCGAGAGATCTTCGCGCCGCCATCCCGCGTCCCATCTCAACCGCTATGGGATGGAGGGGACGAAGCGCGGGGCGAGGCCGCCGCCTTCGCTGAATCCAGGGAACCCGAGGCACGCGAACTCCCGGTCCGATCTCCCCAGCCGATTGACATGCGAGAAGAAGTGGAAAGTTTGTTGCGTCGCGCCTATCAGGGATTGGAATGGGATTCAAAATCCCTTGTAGGCGGTGGCGCGCCCGCCATCTTGCTTCGTACGCCGCAGCACCCCATCGAGGACCTGACCGAACTGAACGAGAGAAGCTTCACCTCAGGTGTCTCGTCCAGAAGGGAGTGATGCGATGAGAGCCGTCGCGCGCGCAGGACTGCTCGGAAAGGTTTTTCACGCCTGTCACCCATGGCGAAAGGATATTTAGCCCTCATTCTTCATGCCCACCTTCCGTTTGTTCGGCACCCCGAACACCAGGATTCCCTGGAAGAGAACTGGCTTTACCAAGCCATCACCGAGGTCTATGTTCCGCTGCTGCTTGTTCTGGAGGCACTGGTCGAGGATGGAGTGGATTTCCGACTAACTTTTTCCCTTTCGCCCACCCTGCTGTCCATGCTCGCGGATCCCTGGCTGCAGTCGCGGTATCTCGAGCGACTGGAGCGCCTCATGCGACTGGCGGAAAAGCAAACGGCGAGCATTGATCTCGAGGCCGTGTTCCGGGATCTGGCGACGAGATACTGCGAGCAATTCGCTCAGGTCCGGAATGCATTTCTCAACCGTTGGCACCGCGATCTTGTGCAGCCATTCCGGCGGCTCCAGGACTTGGGCAAGCTCGAAATCATTGCCAGCGCAGCCACCCACGGGTACTTGCCCCTATTGTCTAGCAACCCCTCGGCAGTTCGATCCCAGGTCGATATTGGTCTCGGACATTACCGCGCGACCTTTGGACGAACGCCGAAGGGATTCTGGCTGCCCGAGTGTGGTTATTACCCTGGGGTCGATCGGGTGCTTTTCGACCGCGGCATTCGCTTTACGATTCTCGAGACACATGGCATTACCCGCGCCAAACCGAGACCCCGTTACGGTGTCCATGCGCCCATCGTTTGCCCGTCCGGACTGGCCGCTTTTGGTCGTGACCCCGACAGTTCTCGTCAGGTATGGAGCGCGGTGGAGGGCTATCCTGGCGACTACGACTATCGAGAATTCTATCGAGACCTGGCGCACGAGCTAGATCCTGATTCCCTTCGACGCTACGTTCACTGCGATGGCTTGCGCATCGACACCGGGATCAAGTACTACCGCATCACGGGCAAGACAGACAGCAAGCAAGTGTACGACCCCCAACGAGCCGAGCGGAAAGCAGAACTTCATGCGGAGCACTTCCGGGCAGGCCGGGAAGCACAAATTCGCTCCCTGGCCTCTCTCCTGGACCGCACGCCAATTGTAGTGGCTCCCTACGATGCCGAACTTTTCGGCCACTGGTGGTATGAAGGTCCCCGCTGGCTCAACTTCGTGATCCGCGGGATCAGCGCGAAGCAAAGCCTAATCCGGTTGGTCACGCTCTCCGAATATCTGGAAGAGGGGCCCCGCCTGCAACCGGCCGCGCCACCACTGTCCAGCTGGGGAGAGCAGGGATTCAATCAAGTCTGGCTCAGCCCAGAGAACCAGTGGATCTATCCCCACCTGCGCCGGGCAGCCGCGGTCATGGAGCAGATTGAGAAGCAGAACTCGCGAAGAGATGCCTTAGGTGTTCGAGCCCTCCGGCAGGCGAAACGTGAGCTGTTGCTGGCCCAAGCCAGTGACTGGGCTTTTATGATCCATACACGGTCGACCGCCGCCTACGCGACGGCCAGGACCAAGGCTCACTTGGCAAACTTTCACCGCCTCACCTTTGGCGTGTCGGCCGGCAACCTCGACTCGGCTTGGCTGTCGGAGCTCGAGTCTCGAGATTCGATTTTTGCGGCTGAGCTGCTGAATCGCGCAATCGGCTAAGATCCGATGCGGGCCTTTGCGGCCGGCTCAGATACTGACTCGTTGGTTCTTCGGCCATGTCCTCCGCGACCGACAACCTGCGCATTTTCCGCAATTCCTCGACCAGTGCCAAACGCTTATGCGGATCCTTTTCCATCATCGCATCGACAAACAGATGCAACCAAGTCTTTGTTTCCTTCATGACAAAAGTTCTGCTCTCCTCAATCCAGCCGTGAACCGACCCGGCGGAGGCCTGAAACTTCTTCTTTAAAGTATCGATGCAATTTGCGGACAAAGGTTTCTACGGCTGGAACGTCTCGAGTCGGTGCGGCGACATGGGCCCCCCAGCGCAAAATCTTGGAAGTCCTTTGTCGTGAACGTCTTCTGGCTACTTCTGCAAGTGGTCGATCGATCAGCGGCCGCCGAAACTGTAGCCCAGGGATGCGCCATAGCGCACGATCTTATTCGAACTGAACTCCACGTTGTTGTTGATCAGGTAGAGGCGTATCTCAGGACGGATGAAGACCGAATGCCAGAAATAGGCGCGCAAGCCGGCACCAAAATCACCGTTGAAATGAGTGCTGCTGACATAATTGGTATAGCCGGAAAACGGGCTGTAACTGATTAATCCGTAAAATCGGACATCCTCGGCGCCGATGCCAGCGAGCAGTTCCCCGGTAAAACGCTTGCCCAGGTGGGGAAGCCAAATCCCATTAAAATTCCAAAAGATCGGGCGGAACGGTTGTAATCCGTAGAGCCCCTGACTCGCCCTCCAGTACAATTCCCCCTCGATTCCTAGGCGATGATGCACCAAAAAGTCGGCGGTGAAACCGGGATAGGCTCCGCCACGCAGACTGGGGTAGGTGAGTCCGGTAACCGCGTTCGTAAATTGTTGGGCGGAGGTAAGCGAGCTCACCCCAAAGGCCACATCAAAGCCTTGCGCAAAGGCGTTGGTGGCACAGGTCCAAGACGCAATAGCTATCACCATTAAACTCAGCTTTTTCAATGTTTTCTCCAAGAAACGCTTAGACATTGGATAGGGTCTGCCAGAGATGCTTTCGGTGGTAAATTTTTCGATCCCACCAGCCAGGCGTCGTGATGGTTCACCCGCTAAAGCACATATCTTTTGATGTTGAACTCGGCTCACCAGGATGTAAAGTACTAATTCGAACGGGGAACACGAGTTATTACCACAGCCCGCTTAAACCCCAACCCTGGCACAAAGTTGCGTGGCAGCGCCGATGGCCAGCGGTCAGGCTGCCGTCCAGGGTTTCATCCGGAATCCGGGCGCAGGTGAGACGCCGCGCTCGAGCCCATTTTCTCGCCTTTTCCCTTGGTCCTGCTCGCAGTACACCTCAGACCGTGCTTGCGCTACAATCACCTCCTGGTCCCACGGGCGGAGGATATCAGCTTTTCAGTTGCCCTGTTGGCTCAGGCGCACCTGTGTCCGGTCACTTCAACGCGGGATACGCATTTTCCGATTGGCGAACAGCACAAACAGCAAAGGAGAAAAAGGTATGGCTACAGCTTTGAAGGTCGTCCCCCCGGAGGAAAGCGTCACTAAGTTCGTTGCCCGGAAACATAAGATGTTGATCAATGGAAAATGGGTGGACTCTGCCTCGGGAAAGAGATTTCCAACCTATAACCCGGCGACCGGCGAGGTTCTTGCAGAAGTGGCCGAGGGTGATCGCGAAGACATTGATCGCGCCGTCGAAGCCGCGCGCAATGCCTTTGAAAACGGACCCTGGCCGCGGCTGACAGCCTCGGAGCGCGGACGCCTGATTTGGAAGTTGGCGGATTTGATCGAAGAAAATTTGGAGGAATTTGCGGAGCTTGAAAGTCTCGACAACGGCAAGCCGCTCAAGATCGCCAGGGTTGCGGACGTGCCCATGGCGGTGGATCTGTTTCGCTACATGGCAGGTTGGGCAACCAAGATCGAAGGCAATACCATCCCCATTTCCGTGCCCTATACGCCCGGCGTGAAATACCTGGCGTACACCTTGCGCGAACCTGTTGGAGTCGTGGGACAGATCATCCCTTGGAACTTCCCACTGCTGATGGCCGCCTGGAAACTGGGGCCGGCCTTGACTGCGGGAAACACCGTGATCTTGAAGCCCGCCGAGCAAACTCCGCTCTCGGCTCTAAGACTGGGAGAACTGATCGCCGAAGCCGGCTTTCCTGACGGTGTGGTGAACATTGTCCCTGGCTACGGGGAGACGGCGGGGGCTGCGCTTGCGGCTCACCCGGGCGTGGACAAGGTGGCGTTTACCGGATCGACCGAGGTAGGCAAGCTGATTGTCCAGGCGGCTGCGGGAAACTTGAAGAAGGTCTCTTTGGAACTGGGCGGAAAATCCCCGTCGGTTGTTTTTGCCGACAGCGATCTCGACACTGCGATCAAGGAGGCGTCGAGCGCCATCTTTTTCAACCACGGACAATGCTGCTGCGCCGGGTCGCGACTGTTTGTCGAAAGCAAGGCTTTCGACAAGGTTGTCGATGGCGTGGCCAAGACCGCCGAGAAGATCAAGCTCGGACCGGGATTCGAGCCCTCCACGGAGATGGGGCCGCTTGTGTCGAAGGAACAGCTGGACCGGGTTTGTGGCTATTTGGAGTCGGGATTTGCCGAGGGCGCAAAGGCCGTAACCGGAGGCACCAAAGCCGGCGACCGAGGCTATTTTGTCAAGCCGACGGTTTTGGTGAACACCAACGACCGCATGAAGGTGGTTCGGGAAGAGATCTTTGGGCCAGTGGTCACGGTGTTGCCATTCAACGATACCGCGGAACTGGTTCCCAGAGCCAACAACACTGAATATGGCTTGGCGGCGGGAATCTGGACCAAAGACATCCGCAAGGCGCACCAGGTCGCAGCCCAGTTGCGGGCGGGCACGGTGTGGATCAATTGCTACAACATCTTCGACGCGGCATTGCCGTTCGGCGGATACAAGCAGTCCGGATGGGGGCGTGAAATGGGCCACGAGGTGCTAGAGCAGTACACCGAAGTGAAAGCGGTTTGCACTGCGATCTAACTTTTTGGCTGAGCTCGAGCGGCCAGGAAGAAAGATTTTCGACCTGGCCGCTTCGTTTTTTGGGGCCTGGAGGCGCGAGACGGGCGGTAGTACACCTCGCACCCAACTTCCCCGAGCTTCGATTTTTTTCCCAAGCCCAGAACCGGGATGTGGTCACGGCCCCGCTTCGTCGTTCTCGCCGACCCGGCCACCCGAGGGTTTTGCCGCAGTGCCTCCTTCGTGCTCGCGCCGCCATTCGGATTCAGGCAGCACCGAGATTACTTCTTGTTTCCTTTTCTCCAGCTCCAGGTTGATGGCGTGCAGTTCCGCATCGGTCAGCTTGCGGAAATCGGTGATCACGTCTTCTAATTCCCGCCCCAACGAATCGGCGCGTGCGACCTGCTCCTGGGTGGGACGACCCTCGTATTGGTTCAGGTCTCCATAGAGCTCGCCGAGATGTTCGCGGATGCGCTCTTCCCCGGTGATCGCCCCGCCTTCTTTCGTGGCCACGATCTTCGAGCGAAGCTGTTCGGATTCCTCGGCCAGGTGCTCGAGCCGTGCCCGTAGCGCATCCTTCTCGCCAAGTTTTGCTGCCCGGGCGCGGGCTGAATCGCGAACTGCCTCGATGGTGCTCACGGCATAGCTCATGTGGCCCATCAACCTGTAAACCTTCATCACCGTGTCGAATTGCTCTTTGCGATCTCGAACGGTGTAGTTGGCGCGAGGATCGAGAACGATCTCGAGGCGGGTAGTATAGACCTCGTCACCTTTGGTCATTTTGACGGTATAAGTTCCAGGCAGGACACGCGGACCCTGGGTTGCTTGGAACAGAGCGCTGGCTGCGGCAGGAACGATCGGCGGTTTCAATCGCATCGACCAGGTGGCGCGATTCAAACCACGATGTTTACTGGGAGCTACCGTATCCACCAGGGTTCCGTCCTGATCGAAGATTTCGATCTTAAGATCGCCGAAGATATGTCGGCTGCGCTGGAAATAGTTGATGAAGGCGTCACTGCTCCGGGCCGGTCCATTGAAGGATTCGTCGCCTTCCCCCCACCCGCCGTTGGCATTGAGGTATTGAACCGCAGGCCGAGCCTCGATGAAGGCGGCCGGTTTGGACATCAGGTCCGCCGTGAGTGCACGGAGGGGAGTGATGTCATCGATGATCCATATCCCGCGGCCATGCGTCGCCAGCACCAGATCGGATTCCCGCGGTTGCACGACGATGTCGCGCACCGCCACCGCGGGGAAGTTGCTTCCCTTATACTGCGCCCAGTGCTGACCACCATCGTAGGAGAGCCAAAGGCCCAATTCTGTCCCAAGGAACAGCAGGTTTGGACTCACCGTGTCCTCCGTGATCACATGCGCATAGCCCAGCACTCCGTTTTCTTGCGGATGCAGCGAAGTCCAGGTGTTTCCGTAATCCGTGGTTTGGAAGGCATAGGGCTTCATGTCGCCGAAGGTATGACGGTCGAAGGTGACATACGCCGTTCCCTCAGCAAAACGGCTGGCGGCCACGGTCGAGACCCAGGAATTTTTGCCCAGCCCCGGAACCTGGCCCACCACGTTGCTCCACGTCTTGGCACCATCGCGCGTGATCTGCAGATTTCCGTCGTCGGTTCCCACCCAGATAATCTGAGCATTCTTGGGCGACTCCGAGATGGAGTAAATGGAGGAGTGCATCTCGGCGGAAGAATTGTCGATGGTCACTCCGCCCGACTCCTCTTGCTTTTGTTTTTCCGGGTCGTTGGTCGTGAGATCGGGGGAGATACGTTCCCAGGACTGTCCGTGATCGCGAGAGCGGAACAGGAATTGCGCACCGAT
>JASHSL010000328.1 GCA_030040855.1 Terriglobales bacterium | reverse complement strand
CCCGGTGGCAGGAGAGTTTTGCTGTCGGAAGGAGAAGAAGAAATCAGCCTCATCGAGGCATTGCGGTGCGATTCCCTCGGCCACGACGTGGTTCTGGCCTTGGGTCCGGAGGGAGGTTGGACAGATCGAGAAGTGGAATTATTCCGCAGCGCCGGCTGGTGGCCGGCATCGCTTGGCCATACCATTCTGCGCACGGAAACGGCCGCGATCGCGGCGACAGCGGTGGTTCTCGCGTTCGGGTAGCCCAATACAGCTTCCCGGGTCTTGTCCACCCCCGACTGCATCTTCGGGAAAAGACGCGCAACTCTCTGCTATGCTCCTCGTCAATGGCAACCCCATCGATCCCGCCTGCGCGCACGATTGTGCCTGACGAATGCCAGAAGGTAGCCATCGAGCATGGGCCAGGGCCCATGCTGGTGGTCGCGGGAGCCGGCACGGGCAAGACCACGGTCTTAATCCGACGGATCGTGCGCCTGATCCGCGAGCACCAGGCCCGCCCGGAGGAAATTCTGGCGCTTACCTATACCGAAAACGCGGGGGAAGAGATGCGCCGGCGGATCGCGGCTGAGCTCTCCGAACCCGGCTGCTCGCGCCTCGCGATCACCACCTTCCATGCCTACGCGAATACCCTGTTAATTCGCAACGGAAGACAGTTTGGGCTTCTCGACGACAAAGACCTCTGGATTTATCTGCGCCAGCGGATTCGCCAACTCGAGCTCAGCTACTTTGTTCGCGCCGCCAATGTGCCCGAGTTCCTGGACGATTTGCTGGATTTCATCCATCGCTGCCAGGACGAACTGGTGGATCCCGACGACTATGCCGACTATGTCGCCCGGCTCGAACGTGGCGAAGTGCCGATTCCCCGAGTGGCAAGAACCCAGGACGCGGGTCGCCTGAGCGCCGCCGAAGTTCTCGGCCGGTGTCGCGAAATTGCCGGGGTGTTTTCGCGGGTCGAGCAGCTGTTGGCGAGCGAAGGCCTGGGAACCTTCGGTCACATGATTCCCCGGGCCTACGAATTGCTGCGACAGGACCCGGCAATCCTGGCGGCGGAGCGTCGTCACGCTCGTTTCATCCTGGTGGACGAATTTCAAGATGCTAACTTTGCCCAGGTCAAGTTCCTCGCACACTTGGCGGGAGAAGAACGCAATGTGTTTGCCGTCGGCGATCCCGACCAGGCCATTTACCGCTTTCGCGGGGCCTCGAGCGCCGCCTTCGCACTCTTTGCCCACCACTTTCCGGGCGCCAGGATCGTCGTGCTTAAGAAGAATCGCCGTTCGACGACACCCATCCTGCGCTGTGCCTACACTTTGATCTCGAAAAATCCCGAGCGGTTCGGGTGTCGGCGGGCCGCGGTTCCCTACCAAAGATCGCCGCTGGTTTCCGCGCGCGCGGAGGATGCGGCACGGCGCGGCGCCACCCTGGAGAGCCTTCCGGTCGAAGCGGTGCTCTCTGGTGCCAAGGGCAAGGAGCATGCATCGAGCGATCTCGTTTCCGTCTTACGGCAACGCCAGCGAGAGCTACACTGCCGGTGGGGCGACTTTGCCGTTCTCTACCGCCACCATCAGCATCGCGACGAACTGGTGGAGGAGCTGGCCAAAGAGGAGATCCCATATTCCATCGAGAACATGGACGTGCTCGACACCGCCGAGGCCCGTGACCTGTTCGCCTGCTTAGGCGCCATTGTTTCAGCGAGCAACGACGTCAGCTTGTTGCGGGTCGCGGCATTGCCTCGGTTCTCCCTCAATCCTGAAAGCTTGAGAGCCGGTATCCGGGCCTTGCCCCGCGATCTCGAAGCCGGAGGCGTGGCCTCGGTCCTGGGGCAAATGGAAGAAGGCCTCGCCGTGCTGAACGCCCTCGAGGAGGTGCGGGGTGAAATGATACGAACTTCCGCCAAGAGCCTGGCGGCGGTGGACCTGATTGTCTCCAAGTTCGGGTTCGATCCCACCTCGCCGGTGCTGGCGGCGATACGCGAGTTCGTGCGCGCTTGGCAAGAGAAGCCGACTGTCGAGAGCGGAGAAGTCGGCGAGCTGCTGGAATATCTGGAGTATTTTCAACAAGCACGCGGTGCGATTCCGATGACGACGTTGTCGGGCCGCGACGCCGTGCATTTGATGACGGCGCATGCCGCGAAGGGTCTGGAATTCAGGCAGGTATTCATTCTCCGCGCCAACTCGAACTCCTTCCCTACTTCGTACCGAGAATCTCTGGTGGAGTTTCCCCGGGAGTTGCGCGATCCAGACTCGGTCGGGGAACAGGATGATAGGACTTTGCACAAGGCTGAAGAGCGCCGGTTATTCTACGTGGCGATGACGCGAGCCCAGGACGCGCTGACCATCTATGCGAAGGGCGGTGCCGGCCAAGACCCGACTCCAGCCGGTTTCCTGCGTGATTTGCTCAAGGATCCATCGCTCGGCGGCGTCTTGTGCCAGCGTGCAGCACGCGGACGCGAGGACGAGGGCGGTGCGCCCGCGAGCCAGGCGTCGCGGCTGAGCCAGTGGATGGACTTGCCCCCGACGGCGAAGTTCGGCCGCAGGCTCAGTGCCAGTGCGGTGGAGACGTATGAGAGCTGCCCTCTGCAGTTCAAACTCGGCCGCGAGTGGAGAATCCCGGGAGAGGTCCCCGCGGCCATGCAGTATGGCGCCTCGGTGCATCGCGTTTTGCGCGCGTACTATGATTCCATCCGCTGCGAGCGAACCATGAGCGAGGAAGCCGCCATCGAGTTCTTCCGTGCGGATTTGCGGGAGGCCCACATTCAGGATCCCTATCAATATCATCTCTACGAAAAACAAGGGATGGCGCAACTGAAGGATTTCCTCGCCGCGGCACGGAGGCCTCCTGCTCCACAGGTGCTCCACACCGAGGAGGTGTTTGAACTGCAGCTCGGAGAGACCATCCTCGCCGGCCGCATCGACCGGATCGACCGCTTGGCAAACAGCCACGTCGTTATTACCGACTACAAGACGGGAAAGCCGCGATCCCAGGAGGATGCAGACGAGAGTTTGCAGCTGTCCATTTACGCATGGGCAGCTCGGGAAAAGTGGGGATACCGGGTCGATCGGCTCGTCTTCCATAACCTGGAAGAAAATAGCGTGGTCGCGACCTCGCGCGATGAGATTCAACTCAGCGAGGCAAAGCGGAAGATCGAACAAGTGGCGGCAAAGATTGCGGCGGGAAACTTCCCTGCCAAACCTGGTTTCCATTGCCGATTCTGCGCTTATCGAAGCCTCTGTCCGGCGACCGAGAAGCGGGTCTCCTCGATCCCGCTGGCGGAATCCCCGCAGAACGTACTCTGAAACCTCGGATATCGCGACGAACTGCTGGCAGAGAACCCAGCATAAGCAGCGAGGAATTTTCGACCCTGCTCGGCACACCACAAAAAAAGGGGACGCTGTTCGCGTCCCCTTTTTGCCTCAGTTGAAGGCGCTTAGTGCTTTTTTGCCTTCTTCGCTTTCTTCTTGGTTGCCATTCTAACTATTCTCCCTTTCCATTGTTCATGGATAGCAACGATCATCTGTTGCAACTGATTGCAATCTAGAGTTAATGAAAAGTGATGTCAAGAGAAAAATGATGCTCATACCACCTTCGAATCGCGCAGCGACCGGCTCACCGGGGATCGCGGAACGGTTTTTGACGCCGAGTTTCTGCCTCCGACAAGTTCGCCTCCCGCAACAACAGAGCCAGCCAATCCGCTGTTCGTCGTCCGATGGCGGACCGAGAAGGACTCTTCGGATTCATGCGACTCCCGGCTCGCGCATCTATAATCGAGGCAGGGCAGTGGAATAAGAGAAACGTAGGAGCAGGGCCATGGGTGCATTCGAAGATGTCGTCATCGTTTCCGGTTGTCGCACGCCGGTCGGGAAATTTCAGGGAAGTCTTTCGGAACTGAGTGCCACGCGCCTGGGTGGGTTGGTGGTTCGCGAAGCGGTCCAGCGCGCCCATCTCGAGGCCCGCGAGGTGGACGAGTGCATTATGGGCAATGTGATCGCGGCTGGGCTGGGGCAAAATCCGGCGCGTCAAGCTGCCCTAGGGGGAGGCTTGCCGGTCGAAGTGGGCGCCATGACGGTGAACAAGGTTTGCGGCTCGGGACTCAAGGCGGTGGCGCTCGCGGCGCAAGCGATCCAGACAGAGAATAGCTCGATCGTGGTGGCCGGGGGTATGGAATCCATGAGCAATGCTCCTTACCTGCTTCCCCAGGCACGCCAGGGATACCGGCTGGGTAACGCCCAACTGGTCGATTCCATGGTGCACGACGGGCTCTGGGATATTTACAACCAGTACCATATGGGCATCACCGGCGAGAATGTAGCTGAGAAATACGGGATTACGCGCGAGGAGCAGGACGAGTTCGCGTTGAACTCCCATCGCAAGGCAATTGCCGCCATGAAGGAGTGCCGCTTGCAATCGCAGATTGTGCCGGTGGAAGTGTCGCCGAAAAAGAAAGCGGGAGGGACAGTAGTTGTCGACAAGGACGAATCGCCTCGTGAAGACGCAACCATCGAAGGACTGCGTTCCCTGAAGCCCGCATTTAAGAAGGATGGCACAGTCACGGCCGGCAACGCGCCCGGCGTCAATGACGGCGCTGCGGCCCTGGTTGTGACCAGCGCGAAGCGCGCCAAGGAACTCGGTAGCAAACCCATGGTCCGAATCGTGGCGCAAGCAACCAGCGGCATCGACCCGCAGTGGGTCATGCTCGCGCCGGTGGGCGCGGTGCGAAGGATCTGGGAGAAGACTGGTTGGAAGAACTCGGAAGTGGATCTTTATGAGCTCAACGAGGCGTTTTCGGTGCAGGCGCTCGCCGTCATGCGCGAACTGAGCCTCGATCCCAGCAAAGTCAACGTCAACGGCGGCGCTGTTGCCATTGGCCATCCTATTGGGGCAAGCGGTGCGCGCGTGCTGGTAACTCTGATTTACGAAATGATCCGCCGCGACGTGCGTCGCGGGATTGCAGCGCTTTGCCTCGGCGGCGGAAATGCCGTTGCCATGGCTGTCGAGCGGTGAGCCGGATTCCGTTCCGCTCGATCGGATTCGGAAACTAGGAGCGACGCTCAAGGTCAGGCAGCGCCCCAGGGTTGTATCCCTCCGCTCTTGCCCTTGGAACACACTCCCGGACAACGAATTGAAAAGCCATGGGCTTTGTGCTTGGCACAAAAGTAACCTATTCAAAATTGCCTCGTGGATACATGATTGAATACCGCGAACCCCCGCGGTAACCACAAAAATGCCGCCAAAGGTGTTGGACGTTCTTATGCTGGGCCGTTGCTCCCACGAATTCTCTTGGCCCCGCCGGACGGGGGACGGCGACTACTACCAGGTGTGCACGCTGTGCGCCGCCGAATACAAGTACGACTGGAAAACCATGCGGCGTACCGAGCGCGTAGATCATAGCACGGTGGAAAAAGCGGGGGCGGCGGAAGCTGGCGATCCGGCTCGTAGACGCCCGCCCAAACCGACCTGGGTTCCCCGCGCCCGCCGGCTCGCGCTTGCCTTGCCCTTGCGTTATCGCGTGAAGAGCTTGGGAGAGTGGTACGCTGGCCAGATCGACAATCTTAGCCAGTCTGGGCTGCTATTCCGGGGTCCGCAATCGTTGCCAGAACGCACGCTGGTGGAGATGATCTTCGACATGCCGGAGGAAATTTCCGGCCAAAGGAACAGCACGGTCCTGTGCCAGGGACGCATCATTCGAACCAAAGAGACCACGAAAAAGGCTGCGGAGGAAGCCCCCGAGAGCAAGGGCGTGGTAGTAGCCGCGAGCATTCTCGATTACATATTTTTGCATAGCAACAAGTAGGTCGGAACCGGAAGGTTTTCCTGCCTTAAGGGCGGCGGAGATCAGCTGCCGGCTTCAAAAACGGGAGATCAAGGCAAGCCCCCGATAACTCCCAAGCTTCGCAAGCCACGTTTTTCCTGACAAACAGGACCTACCTCGCATCTAAAATTCAATATACTGGTCTGAGACAACCAACAGGAGCTGTTATGAAAGCGAGACGTTCTCTCTCCGCAAGTGGAATTGCGCTTTTGATCACACTAGGCATAGTCATCGGCTGTTCCAAAGTTCCCAACGATGCTCAGATGGTTAGCGACATTCAGGCTAAGCTTAACAGTGACTCCGGCCTGCAGGGGAAACAGCTGACGGTACAAGCTGCAAAAGGCACCGTCACATTGTCGGGCACGGTGGATAATGATGCGCAGCGCGAGGCGGCCGCCCGCTACGCATCCGCAGAACCCGGCGTCAAACAGGTGGTCAACAACCTTTCCGTTGCGCCAGCCACGCCTGTCCAGGCCGCATCCGCGGAGCCCGTCCCGCCGCCTGCCCCCGAGCCGCAACCAGCTCCTGCTGCCAAGCGCCGTCGCGCGCACAAGCAGGTGCAAGATTCTGGTGCCGCGAGCGAGGCTGCTGCGATTCCGCCTCCGCCGTCAGCCCCTGCTCCGGCAGCGGCTCCGGCCACACCCCCTCCTCCACCGCCACCCCCGCCGCCGCAGAAGGTGAGCATACCGTCCGGAACGGCGCTGGCGGTGCGACTGGTCGATCCGATCGACAGTGAAAAGAATCAGGTGGGGGATACGTTTCACGCGACCCTGAACAATCCGTTAACCATTGACGGACAGGTCGTGGTTCCCTCGGGAAGCGACGTGACTGGCCATCTGGCGGACGTGAAGAGTGCCGGCAAGTTCGCAGGACAATCTCTGGTCGTACTGCAGCTCGACAGCCTTAGCTCAGGCGGTCAAACCTATAACATCCAAACCGACCAGTACAAGAAACAGGGCAGTTCCCGTGGTAAGAACACCGCCGAAAAAGTAGGCGCGGGAGCCGGCATTGGCGCTTTGATCGGCGCTCTCGCCGGTGGCGGGAAGGGAGCCGCCATTGGAGCTGCGGCTGGCGGTGGCCTGGGCGGTGGGGTTCAGGCGGCCAGCAAGAGTCAGCAAATCAAGCTGCCCTCAGAAACCGTGCTGAATTTCACTTTGCAGGCGCCGGTCACCGTGATCGCTACCTCGCAGGGGCCTAATGCGGGCCGCCAGAAATTGGACACCAGCCAGTAAGCTCTGAGGTCACAGGGTTACGCCCTGTGAACCTCGGTGCAGTTTCGATCATTCGCCACCATCCCCGGCCTCCGGGATCGGTTGCCGGTCAGCCCTCCGCCTGTTGTGTCCGTCCCCGGGCTAGCAGCCGCTTCACACCTTAGTTCCACCGGACATAAACTTTCGTACCCACGTGCCTGTCGGCAAAGCACCGTATAATTGAGCCAAAATCAGCATTTTCTGCACAAGGCGGGCACAGACTCCACGGTGGATCTTCTGTTAGTAGTGGCGATTTTCGCGCTCGGGCTGGCGTTTGGCAGCTTTCTGAATGTCTGTATCTACCGGTTGCCGAGAGGGATATCGGTCATCCATCCGAGATCGAGCTGTCCGCGCTGCCAGGCGCTCATTCGCTTTTATGACAATGTCCCCGTCCTGAGCTGGTTCGTACTCCGAGGTCGCTGTCGCCATTGTGGCAATCGAATTTCGCCAAGGTATCTGGTGATTGAACTGCTCACTGGAGTCCTGTTCCTGTCCTGTTATGCGCAATTCGGACTCACCTGGTCTGCCTTGAAGTGCTCGGTTTTTGGATTCCTGCTCCTCGGCTTAATCTTCACCGATGCGGAGACTCAGCTGCTGCCGGACAAGATGACGATACCTGGCCTGATCATAGGTCTGATGTTGAGCCTGATCATTCCAGTAAACGACGTCGTCTCTGAGTTCTGGCCGGCATTGGCTTCACCGGCATCCACCGCCTCCTGGCGCTGGATGTCGTTTCTCGATGCCGTCAGCGGAGCAGCTGTCGGGGCTTCCTTTATTTACGGCGCCGGAGCGCTCTACCTGCGGGCTCGAGGGGTAGAGGGTATGGGATTCGGTGACGTCAAGTTGATGGCCATGGTCGGTGCCTTTCTCGGCGTGCGACTGACCATCTTCACGATCTTTGCGGCGTCGATCGCGGGGTCCTTGTTTGGCCTCTGGACTGTGTTGTCCATATGGGTGAAGCGCACGCGACGTCGAATCCTCCGTCATCACGAATCTGGCCGGGAGGCCCGCAAGCGCGCCTGGGTGTCGGCAGCCATTGCGTTACGTTATCTGCCCATGCCGTTCGGTGTATTCCTGGGTGGCATGGCCATGGTCGCATTTCTTTACGGCAACCGGTTCCTCCGTTGTTACTGGAGGTGGTTCTGAACTGGGTTTGGTTCGACGGAGTTACAAGCGCGGGCGAAGGTGAGCCGTGGCGGCTGGAATTGTTTTTAGGAACTCAGCGACGGCTTGGCAGCGGCTCTTCCCCCGCGGGTGCTCGATGGCCTCAGGGGTACGAATTTTTGCCTGCTCTGCGTTGACAGGCAGGGTATTCAACACGGGAGAGATTATGAAGCGTATCACACAACTTTGGCTTGCAGGAATGATTCTGGCTGCAGTGCCGGCCACCCCCTCGAGAGCCCAAGACTCGAGCTTTCAAGGCCAAGTGTCGCCGGCGAATCCCGGCGAACCGTCACTCGGTAGCTATGCCCGGAGCGTCCGGAAAGATAAGAAGGCGACACCGGCCGACAAACAGTTCGACAACGACAACTTGCCACGCGAGGACAAACTCAGCGTGGTAGGAGAGACACCCAACGCCAAAGGGTCCTCGGCGTCCGCGGGCGCTGCACAGCAAGCCGCCTCGGGCGATTCGAAACAGGAGAATGGGAAGGCAGCGAAGCCGCGTTCCGTAAAGCCTGGACAATCGCAGGAGGAGCGCCAGCAGGTTTACAGCGATTGGAAAGAAAAGATTTCCGACCAGCAAGGCCAGATCGACCTCCTATCGCGCGAAGTAGATGTGACCCAGCGCGAATATCGCCTGCGGGAAGCGGCTATGTATGGCGATGCCGGCGAGCGGCTGCGCAATCAGGCTGAGTGGGATAAAGAAGATGCCGAGTATAAGCAGAAAATAGCCGAAAAGCAGCAGGCGCTCGACGACGCCAAGCAAAAAATGAGCGACATGCAAGAAGACGCTCGTAAGGCCGGCGTGCCCTCGTCGGTGCGGGAACCGGACCAGACTCCAGCAGCGCAATCTCCACAGTAGCTCCTAAGGGAGAACCGTGGACACGGCTTGTTTCCGTCGTCCTCGGTGCTTCCGGCACGCAAACCTCGAAGCCGGAAGGGCGGTGAAGAGGCCCTTCCGGCCACTGCGAACTTCTCGTTGCCAGATCAGACAATCAGGCCAAGAGGAAGCCGCCTCGCTCCCTCAATCTTCTTATGGCGCACCCCGACCGAGAGGCCCGGTTTAGGTTCAGTCTCTCTCCGATCTCTGCATTTTGGTTTACAAGCGGGGCTCCTCGCTCCAATGGCCGGATCGAATGCCGTTCATGCACAGCATGAACTTTTCATCACTGCCGCGGGCCTAGTCGGTCCCAAGATCCCGCGGCAATATCATTTTTGCGAGCGGGATTCGAAAAACTAACTCTAGTAGAATGAACGGCGAGAATCGGGCGGTGGACCTGCTTCCGGCGCCCCTAACAATCTCTGCTTCTTCAGAAGGGGCGAATGAAAAAACTTCTCATGGCCACCTGCACGCTGCTGATGATGGCGGGGTGCACTTCCCAGCCCACGCAAAGCGCGCCAACCGAGAAACCCCAACCCAAGGGCCCAGAGATGGTAACGGGTCGTGTGGCCTTCCAGAAGATGTATATCGCGGCTCGGAGCTGGGCTAATGACGCGCAGCCTTTCCGTTTGCAATCGGAAGTAACAGCGGATTCCAAGGGAAGGGAGGGCAAATCCGACCTGTGGCGCGCTTGGTTTGGCTCACCTTCCCGCCGCAGCGCCAAACCCTTTGTGTGGTCAGGTACCGATCTTCCTGACGCGACACCCCGCGGGGTGAATCCCGGTTCGGAGGACAACTACAGTCCGAACAACACCTCCACGCAAGTGTTTGACGCGGCCTTTCTGAAAGTGGATTCCGGAGCCAGCAGCGGCGCCCCCGGCAAAGAACAAGCGGTCGATGCGTTCGACGTGGCGCAAAAGCACGGAGGGAACGCGGTCTTGCAGAAGGCTCCGGACACACCGGTCTTCTACGAGCTCGATTGGAGCCATGCCAGCAACGAACTCATCTGGCATGTCATCTACGGCACCAGCCGGGACGAGGCCAAATGGAAGGTCGCCGTCAACGCTACCACCGGCGAGTTCATTCGGGTGGAGAAATAGTCCGGGCTGACAGCATCGTCGGTGAGCACCGCAAGGAGAAACGGAATGCGAATCCTGAACAGGTTGTGCGGGGTTGCCGTTCTGCTAACCAGCCTACATCTTGCTCATGCCATCCACCACTTTTCCGCCATTGCCTCTCAAGAGGAGCTTCGCGGCCCGGTGGTTTGGGCGGGCAT
>JASHSL010000327.1 GCA_030040855.1 Terriglobales bacterium | reverse complement strand
GGGAGGCTCGCGTGAAAATCCCTTCTCACTGTTACTAAACGCACATAGACTCGGAGAAATCGACCGCCCTTTGCCAAAATGTTTTTTGTTGTCAGCGTCCAAAAACCACCAGGTTGGCGACGTAAGTTTCCTTGCCTCCCGGAATAGAAACTGTAGTCATAACCTTTCCTCCCTTTGTGGTTCGAAACGAGGCTATGGCTACCGAGGCAGAAAAACGGGAGCAGGATCAGCCAGAGTTGCTGAAGGAAGGGGTCCTGGACCGTTCGAACTAAGCCAGAGGGTGACTTCGATGCCTGGCCCCCGCACAATTCCGATGTTTCTGCAGCCATCTGCGGTTCATCGGTTCCGACTTGAGGCACCGGGCGGCCCGCTGAGAATCCCTTCTCATTATTACTAATGGGCATGAATCCGGAGAAAATGGTCGCTTCGGTTGAAGTATTTTTGATTCACTACTGCTGCCCCATCAAACTGGCCCCTCACGACCGTATGGCGCAGGGCCCTGGCAAGTCCTGTGGATAGGTGCAGCGAACGCAACGAGATGCGGTCAGCGATATCAGGATTTTGCGACAACTATCGCGTAGTTCCGATTTGAGATCATCTGCCGATGATGCGGCTGTGGAGCGCGACTCCTTCTATGCACCCTTCTCCTTGACAATCTAGGAATCTCTGACTATATTCCTAGGTGCTCTAGGAGAGATCGTTTCCGTGCACAAACCACTCGACCTTTTGCAAGGCACTCTCGATATGCTGATCCTCAAGGCCGTGTCTCTTGGTCCGTTGCACGGCTACGGCGTTCTGCTACGCATCCAGCAGATTTCGAAAGGTCACCTGGAAATTCAGCAAGGCTCTTTATACCCAGCATTGTATCGGCTGGAACACCAGGGCTGGATCACGAGTGCATGGGGCGAGTCGGAGAATAATCGCAAAGCGAAGTACTACCATCTGACTTCTGCTGGTAAGCGCAGACTACAGGCAGAAACCGATAAGTGGAATCGTATGGCGGGGGTCATCGCAGGAATCCTTCATACCACACCGGAGAAAGTATGACCCTCTGGAGCCGTTTTCGTTCTTGGTTGCGAACAACTCTCGGACGCTCTCGCATGGAGAGCGAGATGGATGCGGAGCTTCGGTTTCACATCGAGGCATACGCTGAGGATCTGGCTCGCAAGGGACTGCCTCGCCCAGAAGCGGTACGGGAGGCACGATTGGAGTTTGGGGGAATCGAGCGAGCGAAAGAAGAATGTCGTGAAGCGCGCGGTGCGACTTTTCTTGAATCTCTAGCCCAGGATATACGCTTCGGCCTACGCACGCTGCGAAAATCTCCCGGCTTCACCGCCGTCGCCATTCTCACTCTCGCCCTCGGCATCGGCGCCAATACTGCGATTTTTTCAGTTGTGTATGGAGTCCTGCTGGCCCCGCTGCCCTATCACGACGCGTCCAGGCTGGTGGTCCTGAACGAAACGACTCCAAGAGTAGGCAACGTCAGCGTCTCGTATCCCAACTTTCTCGACTGGCGCGCGCAAAGCCGCGCGTTCTCGCAGATGGCCTACATCGCGCAAGTGAGTTTTAACCTTGCGGGTGCAGGCGTGAGCCAGCCGGAGAACATAGATGGCGAGAGCGTCTCTCCGAATTTTCTCTCCGTGATGGGCGTCCGTCCCTTTCTGGGCCGCGATTTCGATCCGGCGGAGGGAAAGTCCGGAACCCAGCGCGTCTTGCTGCTCAGCTATCAGCTCTGGCAGTCACACTTCGGCGCTGACCACAACGTAGTCGGCCGCTCGATTACGCTCGATGGAAACGATTTTGTGATCATCGGTGTGTTGCCGCCCGATTACCGCTCGCTGGACAGGATTGATATCATGCTGCCCATCGGCGTGTGGGCCACGAACAATCCGAGTGCGACGGCGAGAGAGGATCGCGGCGACAGCACGGTCGTGGGCCGCCTCGCGCAGGGCGCCCCGCTCGCGCAGGCCCGCGCCGAAATGGAAGGGATCGCGGCGCGCTTGGCGAAGGAGTATCCCGCAGCGAATGACGAGTTCGGCGTCCGGCTGCGCCCGATTCGCGACGCCTTCGTTGGCAACCTAAAAACGGAGATTCTTGTCCTCCTCGCCGCAGTCATCTTTGTGCTGCTGATCGCCAGTGCGAACGTGGCAAATCTGTTCCTCGTTCGTGGCGCGGCCCGCACCAGTCTTTATGCTTGGTTTGCTGCTAGATCAGGGGCAGATTCACGAGAGCACTGGACACTGAAGTAAGCACAACCGCAATGCCCGCCGTATGGGGCGTAATTTGGTTGTGGGTGGCTAACAATGCGGCACTCGCGATTGTACTCGCACTACTTACGAGTCCACCGATAAAGCTCACGATGAAAGCGCCCTGTGTGACGCTCGGCCAATGTGCTGAACACTTGAATTGCCAGGAAGATCAGGCCGAAACGCAAAACGTGGCGCAGCGAGACCGGAAGAGGCAACTTCAGCTCCGGAATAGGCGTTTTCGCAGGATCTCGCTTTCTCCACAAAATCACACCGGCCGAAGCAATCATGACTACGATGGGCCAGAAGGCTGACGCGATCGCGAGAGGAGCAAAGAAGAACGGGATGGCCAAATTCCTAACGAACATCGCGATTCTTGTCAGCAAGACCACTTCGACGGTCTTTGCTAGCTGGGCTTCAGCAATCCGCACGGTTCGGTTACTGTGGCTGTGCTATTCACCAGTCCACCCAACACGGCTGTGTAATACAGACCGCGCGTGCTGTACAGTCGCAGCAAGACATAGTTCGTGAAACCGATTCCAGCGAGCACGACCACCGTAACCCAAGCTTCGCGGGGGTTAATCAGCTGCCATCTGTCAACGAAATGATTCGGTAAGAGGGGATACACAACGAAGCCAAGTAGCCCCAGCAATACAGCGCTCCGGATTTCCTCCGGAGTCAGCCCACTGGCAAACTTCGACACTTCGACCTTCCACGCCAGCAGCATCGTTACGATGATCGCGGATGCGATGGGGGCGAACACGTGTCCTCGTCCTACGAGTACACCGAGCATTGCGACTGCCATAAGCGCCGCTGAAGTTGTGATCTCAAGCCAGCGGTCTGCCAAAATGCATCGAACGTTGATGCACGCAACCAGCAAAAAGGCCCCGCCGACGGAGGCCAGCGCAAAGGAAGTTCCCAGTAAAGCCCCTAGCAACCCCACAACCGACACGATCGCGAAGGTCCTCATCCCCACTTCCTTGTGCGCCCAAGTGCGCTCCAGTCCCACCAGAATGCCGATCAAGAGCGAGATTGCCAGCCTCGCGGCGAACGTTGTTGGGGGAAGCACGAATGAGGTTTCCATGGTTGTGTATCAGACCACCCAGCCGCTATTGCTGGTCGAATCGTGACCGGTCTAAACCTTGAAATCCTATTTCAGATATGCACGCACAAGGCCGATCAGATCCTCTGTCAGCTCCTCTGGTGACTCTGTTGCACAGTCAGGATGCATAATGTGCAAACGAATGTGGTCTTCGAGGATTTCCGCCATGAGGCTGTTGACGCCGCCGCGAATGGCTGCCAGTAGCATCAGTATGTCTGCACACTCATCGCCCTCCGTGACGGATCGCTGAACTGCGTCGATCTGCCCGCCGAGCCGCTTGATGCGGGACAGTAGTTTCTGCTTTTCCTTCGAGATCTCCGGTAATTTGTCCTTCATTATTTTTCGCCTTAAGACTGCATTTTTGGATTGACAGGTACTATAGGGGGGTATTAT
>JASHSL010000326.1 GCA_030040855.1 Terriglobales bacterium | reverse complement strand
GCCTTGTTCTCCTTGGTACCAGGTCAAGCAGGAGCTTCCGGCCTGCTTAGTGTTTTGCTGATCTTAATCGGCTTCGTCGTCTTCCCGATCGTGTACACGCTCTTTTCACTATTTTATTCCGTCTATGGATCTGTCTTATACGTGACAGGTCCTCTCGTCCTTGCGCTGCTTCCATCTCGAAGCTTCAGCCAGCTAGCACGCACGTACATGGTCAATCTAATAACTTTCCACGCTTGGGGCTTAATCTATGCCATTCTGCAGGTGCTGATGAGTGCTGTTAATCTCAGCAGCCCGCAGACTGTTCTGCAGAGCAGCGGAGTTCTGAGCGGTTTTGTCGGCTCCAGCCAAATGATCTTGTTGGCAGCCAGTACCATTATTTTCTCTATTACAATTGGACTTATTCCATTTCTGGCGAGCCGGATTCTTCGAGGAGATATTGGCAGCACACTGTTCACAGTAGCTCGCGCTCTGACGATTGTCGCTGGAACGACTGCGACGCTCGCACTGGCAGGAGAAGCATCCTACTCTCCTGGCCACACGTTTGGTGGGGACCCGCCTCTACCGCTACCACCTTCTGACTTGAACCGCGGGACTGATGTATTGGCTCAAACAATTGGAGGGCGGCCGCCTGTTAGTAATTCAATAGCCGCAGCCATGGCATCCTCAAGACCACCATCACTTTCATCAGCTAGGGAAGCCAACGACTCAGTCGAGTCTTCCCCAAGCGGCACCGATGGTGCGGAGAAACTCTCAGTTTCCGACACAGCCGCACGTTACCCACGACTGTCAGGTGATGATAAAGCTTGAACTTCTATGCCAGTTCTCAATTCAATTGGAGACGTCTGCCAAAGACAATCACCCTGTGGAGATTCAATAAAATCAAAATTTGTATTGACCCGAAAGCGTCTCTCGTGCCGCACTACCTCGTCATGTGAGGTGCCATCGTTCGCATATCAGAAGTGCGGATTTGTTGCCCCATGGGCAATGGGCAGTCGGGTTGGGTCCTTACGTCAAAATGGTCCAGTCGAGTAGGAAGCACAGCATTTCGCCGGTTCACGCAAATGTTGTTCATACTGGATGACTTATGGCAACCACCTACGCAACTGTGCTGCCGCTGTCAGATTACAGCATAAGCACTTTACTGCTCTCGAGCTATAGGCTGTCGGCAGACCTGAGAGGAAGTAATGAAACGACTGATGCAAACTGAGACACCTGAGATGACGCGATTCATTCGATATTACGAACACGACGGTATGTTACGGGCGTACGCAAACCGAGCAATGTTTCTAGCCATGCTCTTCGGGGTTATCACGCTTGGTGCTCTGGGATTCGCCATCCATGTTGGTATCCAGCCACCCACGGTGATCCGTGTGAACGAGAAAGGAGAAGCGACGGTTGTTGGTCGAGATGTCCCGCGAGACCGTGCCATATCACAGTTGGCGATGGCTTTGTCCATGCAAGCTTCGTCGAACCCCAACACAGCGAACACCTTCGCTGCTACTGTGACATCTATGGATCTGGAAGGTAGAGCCATCGTGCGTGGTTTTCTGGAGCACTATCTCGCATATACACCAGATTCAGCAGCTCGAAATCTGGCGGAAGCGCTCAATATGATGACTGCCAATCTGCGCACTTACGCTATAGGCAAACTGCGTGATGAGGACACGATTGGGAAGATCCGTGCGAATCACATCATCAGCGACTTCCGAATTCGTTCGATCGAGCTGGCAAAGCCAAGCTCATTGAGTTACATCATCTTTGGTGTTAAGGAAGTGCATCATTTGAAGAACGGTTCCGAATTTACAGACCGTATCGTAGCGCGCTACGACGTACGTTTAGTTGAGGATGAACGTTCAGAATTCAACCCTAGTGGTCTGCTGGTTGCCGAGTATTCCGAAAGGCAAATGTTAGGTGAACGGAAGACTGGATTGCTGCAAGACAGCGAACTTGATCCGTAGAACAAGTGACAGCTATCGACAACGGCATGACCAGAGAAAATGTCCCGCCTCAGCGGAAATGGAGAAAGCGTTCGTCCGTTAAGATAACGGAGCGAACGTATGAGGAAGGAACGGAAGCATTTCACCCCAGAAGAAAAAGTAGCCGTCTTGAGGCGGCATCTTTTGGACAAGGTGCAGATCTCGGAGCTGTGTGAAGAACTGGGCCTGCGGCCAACGGTGTTCTACCGCTGGCAGAAGGAAACTGTTCGAGAACGGAGCCGCCGCTTTTCAGTCGCAGGAGCGCCCGAACCGCCAAGTGGAGGAGAAGCAGAAACGGATCGAGTTCTTGGAGAAGAAGGTGCAGACCAAGGACGAGGTCTTGGCGGAGTTGATGGCCGAGCACATCGCGCTAAAAAAAAGTCTTGGGGAACTCTGACCGGCAATTGGGTGCCGCATGATGTGCGGGACCAAGTCGTGGATTTCGTCCGGCACTGGTCGGAAAGGGCTGAGATCAGTGTCGGACGGTTTATCCATTGGCTGGGCGTGACCGCCAGCAAGTTCTATGACTGGCGGCAGCGGTACGGGTGCGTGAACGAGCACAACGGTTGGGTTCCCCGTGATTTCTGGCTGGAGCCGTGGGAGAAAGAAGCGATCAGGTCGTCCAGCAGAGGATCGACCAGCGACGAGGGAATTCAGCGGCGTAAGAAGCGGCTGGACCGATTGCGTCCACATGACTGATAAGCTCCAACCACCATGGGACTTGGAGTTGGTTCCGGGAGCGTTGCGTTGTGGGTAGATCGCCCACAGTGCCCCAGCCCAAAAGGGCTTCTCGGCGGTAGTCTCCATGGACGGGAGCAAATGCCGCTGGTCAAACTCGTCCCACACCATGCCGTCGAGGAGGTATGAGAAGGCGATCGTGTAGGAGTTGTCGGCGTACCCGCGCTGGGTCACGGCGGCGACAAAAGTCTTGAAGTCCGGTTGCAAGGAGCGGCCCAGTTCGACAGCCTGCACGTGCAACAACGCACGCAATCGGTGTAGATTCCGCCCTGCAGGGCTGGGATTTTCAAGGCATGAGGGTGTATCGTCCAATGACTCCTTCTGGTCGTCAGTGTGCAGCGCGAGAGAAGAGCCTCCCGCGCTGCTAGACATCGGCTCGATGAGCCCGCCAGATTATCCCTCGCCATGGTTGCATCCCTGCAGAGCCCGCTTCCGTTTCACCCGGCACAGGCATTGTAACTCCGAATCGGGGACAGCGCGTTTGGTTCGGATTTGATCTTCCCACCCCATTGCCGGAGTTAACTTACGACGGAGTATATACTCCCGGCGTAGGGAGCCCGGATGGAATTGCTGAAGAAGTCCATTTCAGGGCGAGCCAAGACAGATACTTAGAGTCTTGCTATGAGTAAGCTGTACACTTGGCAGCTCTACTTAACGGTAGCCCTTTTTCTCCGCCGTCCGCGAAGACGAGCTCGGTGAGAAGTGAAAAATGATCCTCCCGTTGACATAGGCGCTGCCATCATCCGCAGGCATGCGAATGCGAATTTCGCTGAGTTCGCTACCATGCCTCGCGACTTCAGCCCCGTCCACTTGCCGGAGTTGCTTTGGATTCAAAATTGAAAGTTCATAGGCGTGACTGGCAACTGCAGAGACGTTCATGATCATAGTTTGCGGATTCCATGTCTCCGAAACGATTCGAAGCCGTTGGCTGCGTTCGCCGAGGGGCGGCAGATTGGAGGAAATGCCGATACCGAAATCATTCCTGGCCGCGCCCATCACCCACCGTTGGGCGTATTGGAATGAGACCAGCCGTCAAATCGCGATCGATTAGCATAGTTAATTGTGTTTACGGATGTTTTTCCCCA
>JASHSL010000325.1 GCA_030040855.1 Terriglobales bacterium | reverse complement strand
CTGGCCAAGGAATTCGTCATCGATTTCCCCCCTTGCCCGGATTTGGAAAACGGGATTGAGAACCCGTCGGAGGAGTCGCTCGAACACGCACGACAGTGGTTCGGCAACCTCGATGAGCGCGTTCAAGTTCATCAGCTTCGTCAATTCCTGCAGTCCACCAATCTGACCAGCGAGGAAGGCTTGCGCAATCTGCTGCTGCATCATCTGGGCAAGCCACGCAGCAACATCGACCGCGACAAGATCGATTTCCTGCTGGTGCAATACTTCGCCCACTGTGCCCCCTCGGGTTTGCAAGAGGAGGACGCAGATTTCGCTTGTGTGGCTCAAGTGCTCGAGCCGCTGTTTGGGGCGATCGATCCGACGCATCCGGAGTGGTTGCAACCGATCGAGCGACTGATCGCCGATGCCTATGTGGCCAAGGACTTGAACCAGCTGCTGTTGACCCAAATCATCGAAAAGGGGCGGCAGGTGAAGGAGTCCCTGGGGGAAGACTATTACGATCCCGCCGCCATGGCGGCCTTCACCCGCTTTGGTTTTCTGATGCGCCGCCTGTTCTTTCGGCTAATGTATCAGGATCTGAATGCGACGATCGAGGGTCTACGCGAGCTTGAGAAAAGGGGGGTGGCCACGCTCGATTGCCGGCGCGCGCAGTTTTCCGCCGAGGAACCAATTGCCCGTCTGCGCATGGTCTGCCAATCCTGGAAAGTCTTGTTTCACGCCGAATATTCCTCCGGCGCACCGCTGCGTATGCTGGTGGACCTTCTGGCGGTGGTCAAGGGGGCCTTGGCACGGAGTGCCAAGACCGCCACGGCGCGCCCCACCGCGCCCCGCACCCTGGCTGCGGTTGCAGGGGTCGGCCCAGAACCGGATGCTTCGGAATTCGAAGTCTTGCCTTCGCCCCCAGAACCGGGGAAGTAGGCATGCGATCGACGGCGACTCCGGATCGAAGAGGGGAGATCGTAAAAGCTGGATAGGGACTCGTGGAGCAGCCCACCGTACTGATCATTACCGACGAAGCCGAATTTGCCCGCTCGATCACCTGCCGCTGGCAAGCCGAGCGCAGCCTCCCCGCATTCATTCTGATGAGCAGCAACCTTCAGGCGGGCTTCGATCCGGAATCCTTTGAATTGGCGATCGTAGGCTCGATTCCGCCGGCGGCGCTTTCGGTCGTGCTGGAGGCTCTCGATGCCGCCCGCAAACGGGTTCTGTTTGTTTCTCCCGACCTGGCCATGCTCGAGAAGATTCGCGATCGCTGGCCGGTAATGGTAGCTCTGCGGCAGCAGGAGAACTGGCTCGACACCTTGATTTTAGTGGGATCCGAGGCGCTCTACCGCATGCGGGCGGAGATGAACGCCCGGGCAGCCGAAAAAACCAGCGCCCTGCTCCAACACCAAGCCACCCTGGGTCGCTACATGCTCGAAATGCGCCACACCTTGAACAATACTCTCACCGCAATGCTGGGCAACTCCGAACTATTGCTCCTCGAGCCGGGATTGCTTTCCGCCGAGGCCAGATCGCAGATTGAAACCATCCGCCACATGGCGCTGCGGATTCACGAGGTCCTACGGAGGTTTTCCTCGCTCGAGAAAGAACTCATGGTGCTCGATCGGGAAGCGAGGAAGAAACCGGAAGCCGGGACTGAGCGAGCCGCCGCGGCCCTCTGAATCCCCCACCGGCAGAAGCTGCGGGGAACCACCTTAGGCAAACAGAAATTCCTTGGTCCTCAGATCCTTGATGGTATCCCGGAGCTTGGCCGCTCGTTCAAATTCGAAGCGCTTGGCGGCTTCCCGCATGTCGTTCTCGAGCTTGGCGAGATAGGCGTCGAGCTCGTCTTGCGATTTGAATTCGGGAATGCCATCCGCCTCGCGGCCCGCCAGATCCGTGTAATCTGCCTCGACGATCGTGGCCAGCGACATCTCGAGCGGCCGGATGATCGATTGCGGGGTGATTCCGTTCGCCAGGTTGTAAGCTTCCTGAATCGCGCGGCGGCGGTTGGTCTCCTCGACCGCCTTCTCGATCGATTCGGTGATCGTGTCGGCGTAAAGAATGGCGCGACCATTCAGGTTGCGGGCGCAGCGTCCGACCGTCTGAATCAACGATCCGCTCGAGCGCAGGAAGCCTTCCTTGTCGGCATCGAGAACCGCCACCAGAGAAACCTCCGGTAAGTCGAGCCCTTCGCGGAGCAAATTGATGCCAATGAGAACGTCAAACTCACCCTTGCGCAGGTCGCGCAAAATCTTCACTCTCTCTAAGGTTTCAATCTCCGAGTGCATGTAGCGGCACTTCACCCCGACTTCGCTGTAATATTCCGCCAGATCTTCCGCCATGCGCTTGGTCAGCGTGGTCACCAGCACCCGTTCGCCACGCGCCACGCGCGCGCGAATTTCATGCAGCAAATCATCGATCTGGCCCTTCACCGGACGCACCTCGACGGGAGGATCCACCAGGCCGGTGGGGCGAATGATCTGTTCAATGACGACGCCGGCCGACTTGGTCAGCTCGTAGGGCCCGGGAGTGGCCGAGACGTACACCGCCTGATTCACGCGGTGCTCGAATTCCTCGAAGGTTAAAGGGCGGTTATCGAGGGCTGAAGGCAAGCGGAACCCGTATTCCACCAGGGTTTCCTTGCGCGAGCGGTCCCCGTGATACATGCCATGCAACTGCGGCACGGTCTGATGCGACTCGTCAAGAAACATCAGGTAATCGCGGGGAAAATAATCAAGCAGCGTGGGCGGAGGTTCTCCGGGGAGGCGGCCGGTGAAGTGTCGCGAGTAGTTTTCAATCCCATGGCAGTAGCCGACGGACTTGATCATCTCGAGGTCGTACAGGGTGCGCTGGTGCACGCGTTGCGCTTCGACCATCCGCCCCTGTTTCGTGAGCTCGGCCTCCCACCACGCCAATTCCTGGCGAATCGACTGCATCGCCCGCGATCGGGTTTCCGGCTTCATGACATAATGTGTCTTGGGATAAATCGGCAGGCGCAAGTACTTCTGTTTCACCGTCCCAAACAGAGGATCGATTTGCGAAAGCGCCTCGACCTCGTCTCCCCACAGTTCCACCCGGTAGGCCATATCGTCGTAGGTGGGGAAGATTTCAATGACGTCGCCGCGCACACGGAACGTTCCTCGGCGGAAATCGCCATCGGTGCGCTCGTAGAGGATCTCTACCAGCTTGCGGGTGATCTCTTCCCGCTTCACCTTTTGACCCTTCTCGAGGAACAGAAGCATGCCGTAGTAGGCTTCGGGAGAACCAAGACCGTAGATGCAGCTCACCGAAGCGACAATCAAACAATCCCGCCGCTCGAATAAGGAACGGGTCGCCGAGAGGCGAAGTTTATCCAGTTCATCATTGATGGTAGCTTCCTTCTCGATGTAGAGATCGGCAGCGGGAACATACGCTTCGGGCTGGTAGTAGTCGTAGTAGGAGACGAAATATTCCACCGCATTCTGGGGAAAGAAGCTCTTGAATTCGTGGTAAAGCTGAGCGGCAAGGGTTTTATTGTGCGCCATCACCAGCGCGGGCCGGTTGACTTCTTCAATGACTTTGGCCATGGTGTAGGTCTTACCCGACCCTGTCACCCCCAGCAGTACCTGGTGCTCGTCGGAATCGAGCACTCCCTTCACCAGCGATTCGATGGCTTTGCCCTGATCGCCTCGCGGTTGGTAATCACTGATGAGTTTGAAAGCCATACTCGGTTCCGCCTGCCCTGCCGGCTTAAAGTACTCTCATTCTACGACGGATCGGTGCGCCCTCGGACCTCGAGCGCCGGATTGCGGGATCGGACCGCGAGGGCTTCCTAATCTCATGACAGGGCAGGACTTCGATCGATACTTCGCGGTCTTCAACCGCCCTCCCGGGAAAGCTAGCCAAAGCGCCAGTCTCGTTAGTTCATGGCCGCTAGACGTCGGCTCCCCAGTTGCTTGAGGAGACACCTTCCTCTAGTATTTCGGATGGTGGCGGCCGATGCGGAATGCGACTTTTCGGCCGCGTTAGGCACCAAGCCCCCTCGGAAAGCAGGTCCAGTTGAAGAATCCGCAGGCCCCGCGTGCGCTGCCTCGGGTATGTCATCCGCAGAAGCAACCATCGCTGTCTCGAAGAGATCCTACTTGTTGAACAGCAACACAAAGGGCGCTTTCGGGGTTGGATTTTCGGCTGTACGAGTGTGGCCGACACAGAGATCGAGCAGGAATGAATATGAAAACGATGCTGGAGCGATGGGTAGCTTTCCCGGCGTGGTTGTTGCTGGGAATCGTGTGGCTGGGATGGTCGTGTCCCGCCCGGGCGGCTTTGGGGGGCGACGTCTCCTCGGTCGAGGCCGATCGGGCGCACATGAATGCCAGCCTGGCAGTGACTGCAGGGGAGGGCTATGAGGTACGTGCCCTGAAGGCGCCCGGGGGCACGGTGGTCAGCGAGTATGTGACTCCGGGGGGCCGGGTGTTTGCCGTGGCCTGGCACGGGCCGTTCCTGCCGGAGATGCAGCAGATTTTAGGCACCTACTTTCAGCAATACTCGGCGGCGCTGCAAGCGGAGAAGAAGCCTTACGGGCGGCGGCCGCTCAACCTCGAGCTGCCGGGATTAGTGGTGCAGGGTGGGGGACACATGCGGGCGTAT
>JASHSL010000324.1 GCA_030040855.1 Terriglobales bacterium | reverse complement strand
GTCTATTCCCCCTCACCCTCGCTCTGCGCGCCCAGACCATTCCTCCTGAGCTCTACAACGGGCTCAAGTGGCGGCTCATCGGGCCTTTCCGTGGAGGGCGAGCCGTGGCCGTGGCCGGGATTCCCGGCAATGCCACCACCTTCTATTTTGGCGCGGTCAACGGCGGCATCTGGCAGACCACCGACGCGGGCGTCGTCTGGAAACCCATCTTCGACCGCCAAACGGTGGCTTCGATCGGTGCTCTTGCCGTGGCCTGGTCCGATCCTAAGGTCCTCTACGCGGGCACGGGCGAGTCCGATATCCGCTCCGATCTCTTTTCGGGCGATGGCGTCTACAAATCCATCGATCGTGGCCAGAGTTGGACGAACGTCGGTTTGCGCGACACGCGGCAGATCAGCAGGATTGTCATCGATCCCACCAATGCGGACGTGGTGTATGTCGCCGCCCTCGGGCATGCCTACGCGGCGAATTCCGAACGGGGTGTCTACAAGTCGAGCGATGGTGGTGCCCATTGGACCAAAGTGCTCGACCAAGGCCCGGACATCGGGGCGGCGGATCTCGCCGTGGCCACCGAGGACCCCAACCTTCTGTTTGCGATCACCTGGCATGCCCGGCGCCCGCCCTGGAGCACCTATGCCCCGATCGAAGGGCCGGGAAGCGGTCTCTACCGCTCGCAGGATGGCGGCGGGAGCTGGTCACGGCTGACGACTGGGTTGCCCGAAGGGGACTGGAACCGCAGCGCGGTCGCCGTTTCTCCCGACGGCCGGCGGGTCTATGCGCTGGTGGACGCAAAACAACCTGGACTCTATCGCTCCGACGATGGCGGCAATCGCTGGACGCTGGTGAACTCCGACCGGCGGCTGACCACGCGTGCCTGGTATTTCAGCTGCATCACGATCGATCCCCGCAATCCGGACGTTCTCTACGTGCCCAACGTCGCACTTTACCGTTCGCAGGATGGAGGCGAGACGATCTCCATCGTGCGCGGCGCACCCGGAGGAGATGACTACCACCAGATTTGGGTCGACCCCAAGGATTCCGCGCGCATGATTCTCGGAACCGATCAGGGCACGACCATCAGCCTGGATTACGGCGAAACTTGGAGCACCTGGTACAACCAGCCGACGGCACAGCTTTATCATGTGATCACCGACGACAGGTTTCCGTACGTGGTGTACGGCAATCAGCAGGACAGCGGCGCCATTGCCGTGCCGAGCCGCACCGATCACAAGCAGATCACCAACCGGGACAGCTTCTCCGCCAGTGGCAGCGAGAGCGGCTACATCGCCCCCGATCCGGATGACCCCAACATTCTTTACGTCAGCGAGACGTACGGTGGGGTCTCTCGCTTCGACCTTCGAACTTCGCTCGGTCAGAACATTACGCCGTGGCCGTTTCCGACTTGGGGCATCCCGATCAATCAGCGCAAATATCGCGATCCTTGGACTCCGGTCTTGCTCTTCTCGCCGGTCGACAAAAAGACGTTGTACCTGGGCACGCAGTTCGTGATGAAGACCGTGGATGGAGGCTTGCATTGGGCGGCCATCAGTCCGGACCTTACCGGAGCCGCGCCCAGCCAACCGGGCGACACACCGCAGGGCCCGGTCACCGTGGACAACGCCAAACAACGCGGCTACGGCGTGGTGTTTACCATCGGCCCCTCGCCTCTGAACGGCGACCTGATTTGGGCGGGCAGCGACACCGGCCTGATTCACCTGACCCGCGATGGCGGCAAGACTTGGCAGGACGTAACCCCAAAGGAGCTTTCCGACTGGGCAAAGGTGGCTATGATCGAGGCTTCCCACTCCGATCCGGCGGAGGCTTACGCCGCCGTGGATCGGCATCGCCTCGACGATCCGAGGCCCTACCTGTATCGCACGCGCGACTATGGCGCCACCTGGCAACCGATCGCAGAAGGCATCGAAGCACCCTCGTTCTTGCGTGCCGTCCGCGAAGACCCACAAGCCAAAGGCTTGCTGTTCGCGGGAACCGCACTGGGCATCGTTGTTTCCTTCGACGATGGCGATCACTGGCAGTCCTTGCAATTGAACCTTCCCGCCACCTCGGTCGAGGACCTAGTCATTCACGGCGATGATCTTGTCATCGCCACGCATGGCCGATCCTTCTGGATTCTTGACGACCTCACGCCCTTGCGCCAGGCCCGCGAAGCGGCCAAGGCTGCCAAGGCGTTTCTCTACGCTCCCGCGGTCGCGGTGCGAGTGGACAACGATAATTTTCTGTCTACGCCGTTGCCGCCGGAGGAGCCGGCCGCAGATAATCCGCCGGATGGCGCCATCCTCGACTACTACCTGAAAGAGGCGGCCAGAGAAGTCAAGCTCGAGATCTTCGACGCCGCGCATAATCTGGTACGAACCTTCTCTTCCAATGACAGCCGGGAAGCCAAGCACCCGTCGCAGCCGATCGCCGAGCGCTGGCTGTCCCAACCTCGCGTTCCCGAAACCACCCCGGGTATGCACCGCTATGTCTGGGATTTGTCCTGGGGAGCGTCGAGCACTACCCCCGTGGACCAGGGCGAGGATGCAGAATCTTCCCTTCCCCGCGGCCCGCGTGCCGCACCCGGAACTTACGAAGTCCGGCTGGCAGTCGACGGCACCATCTTGACCCAATCTCTGAAACTCGCCATGGATCCGCGCTCGACAGCGACCGCGCAGGAACTCGAGCGTCAGACCGAGTTGGGCCGTGTTATCTTTGCGGCGCTCCATCGCGGGCAAACTCTGCGGGCCGAAATCGACCGCGTGGACAAGAACCTGTCTGAGCTGGAAAAGCAAGCGACGGCCCATCCGGAGCTGTTGCCGGTGCTGAAACAATTGCGCAGTGACATCGCCAACCTCATGGCCGGAGAAGCGGGCGGCAATCTCAGCGGGCTCAAAAAGGCGACAAGTGGACTCGATGCCGCCTTGCACGTGGTAGAGAGCAGCGACCGGGCCCTACCTTCGCAGGCGGTCAGTTTGTGGGAAGAATCAGCTCAGGAACTGAACGCCCGCTTCGCCGAGTGGGATGGGTTGAAAAAGACTCTCCTATCCCAAATCAACGAGCACTTAAAGCAGGCAAACATGCCTCCCATTCCCCACCGCGAGTGAGTGCGGCCCGGCCTGAACCACGAACTGCTCCACCCTCGACTGGTCAGTGTAGCGCTAGTAGTTTTGCCAGGGTCTGATCCGCATTTTGTCTGATGACAGGGTCTAGAGTCTTCCTGCGCGTTTCGAGAACGTATCGAATCGCCGTATTCACCGTGGTCCTGGGAACACCGGGCGCCCTCTGAATCACCCAGACGCGGAAGCCCACTGGCTTCTTCGCAACCAACGTTTTTCCGTCCGGCCCGTACATCATCATGTACGCCTGGACTGTAACCATACTGTAACCATATGGTACAGAAAGACCCGTTTTAACAAATTCCGTCTTTGGCGGAGGCGTGTAGCGCAGAGAGGAATCGATCTCTCCCCGAGCAAAATAGCCCAACTCAACCTCCGTGCTGTCGCTCTTTAGCTTAGATATTTAAGACAGTCCCCAAACATTCGACATGACTTGGATTACCTTGTTCCCGGGAAAAGGCGCCGGATTTGTGAAATACCCGCAGGCTTTGCACCACCCGTCGGCCGTTAGGCACATCCCGCCGATCCCGAGCGGTCGCATCTTTCTTATCCCTCGGCTCTTCGTGCGCTACCGCCCGCCCTGCTCATTTCACAAACTGCAGTCCGTGGGGAACCGCGAAGCGAAACCCATAGGCATAGAGCAAGACAATCACACCGACGATGGCACCGAGAGCGACCGAGTGCCATGCAACAAAGCGAAAAATGATGCCTTCATTGCCAACTTGCTCGGTGGCGGCGGTGGCAATGGTAATCGATTGAGCGTCCACCATCTTCCCCATCACTCCTCCGGCGCTGTTGGCGGCGCACATGAGCACGGGGTCGACGCCCAGTTGCTGCGACGTAATTCGCTGCAGGCTTCCGAACAATGCGTTCGAAGAAGTGTCGCTGCCGGTGAGCGCGACGCCCAACCAGCCAAGAAACGTACCGAAAAACGGATAGAGTACTCCGGTCCGGGTGAACGCGAGACCGAGCACGGCGTCGAGCCCGGAATAACGAGTCACGAAGCCAAGTCCTAACATGAAGGAAATCGCCACCATGGCCAATCGCATCCGCACCAACGTTCGCCAGAAAATCTGCGCCAGCCGGATGGGTCGCAGCCCGAGCAACAAGCCCGTGAGGATGGCCGCCAAGAAACAGCCGGTGCCGGTTGCCGATAGCCAATTGAAATCGTAGCGGGCAGGTTCCGCAGTCGGCTTCGCCACCACCGGCGCCGCACGGTAGACGGCATTATGCAAATAGGGAACGTCCCAGCCCGGCTGCCCGGGGCGAGGCTGTCCGTCCGGCAGCACCACTTGAAACGCAGGCGTGGTGGCCCGGTTCATGGCCAGCTTGATCGAGGGCAGGCCCCAGAGCAGCACCAGCAGGGAGAGAACCGCAAACGGCATCCAAGCCTTCAGGATTTGCGCTGCCGTGTAGGAACGCGGCTGGAGATTGCCATCAAAGTCCCTGGCCTTCCATTCCGCCCCGAACTGATCCACGATCTCGCCTTGGGGCGGCGGCAGGGGCACGGCTTTTCCGTCATAATCGAAGCGCCAAATGGTTTTCGGCTTCCAATAACGAAGAAAGACAATGGCGGCGACGATCGACACCACGCCTCCCATGATATCCACTAAATTGCTGTCCACGTAATTCGCCCAGAAGAACTGGGTCAGGGCGAAGGAACATCCGACGACAAGAATGGCAGGGAACACTGCGAAGGTTTCCTTCCAGCCCACCATGGTGCGCACCAGCCAGAAGGGAACAATCACCGCTGTCAAGGGTAGGATCCGGCCGATCATGGCGCTAAGATCGGATTCCGGCAGGGCGGTTACCGCCGCCAGCGTGTGCACCGGCGTCCCGATCGCGCCCCAAGCCACGGGCGCGGTATTGGCGATCAGGTTGAGGGCCGCAGCGTGGAATGGCTGGAACCCCAGGCCAATCATGAAGGCGCCGGCGATCGCCACCGGTGCGCCGAAGCCCGCCGCCCCTTCGATAAACGCGCCGAAGCAAAAGGCCACCAGCAGGACTTGCAGGCGACGGTCCGGAGTCACGGTTGCCACCGACTCCTTCATGATTTCAAATTGCCCGGTCTCGACCGAAATGTCGTAGAGATATACCGCAGCCAGCACGATCCAGGCTATTTTCAGCAGCCCGAAGGCAACGCCATAGAGAAAACTGGTCGCGGCAAGAATGGGCGGCATCCCGAAAACCAAGACAGCGACCAGGATGGCGGCAAAAGCACCGGCGGCGGCGCACCAGTGAGGTTTCAAGCGCAATCCAGCCAGCAAGCCAAACAGAATAAGGATGGGAAGCCCGGCTACCAGGGTAGACAACCACCAGTGGCCAAGTGGGTCGTAGACTTGGGTCCAATGCATGCGAGGGTTCTCCTCCGAGGAATTCACCGGCCGTGTAGCATCGGGCCTGTCCGCGAAAGCCAATCACCAGGGAAATCGCAGGCGCCGTATGGGAGCGCCACAATTGTTCGAAGTATGCGGCGGCGCGTGCCTCGGGCGGCGGTTCCGCAGCTAGGGCGCGGACCGCCGTGATGAGAGCCGGCATGCCGGTGGCCTCATTGATCTCGCCGAGATATGCTCATGGCAGCGGTTTCACCGTTCCTCGCGGGGACCATTCCCCCATCGTTCAGCCGGCTTGCCAACTTGCCGGAACATTGACATAGGAGCGATCCAACTTGGTCATGGACGGACACCCCAACAGGCGCAGGGTCCGCTCCAGATCGGCTCGCAGAATCTCGATCGCCCGGCTGACTCCAGCCTTGCCGGCCGCGGCCATCCCATACGCATAGGCCCGGCCGCATAGGACCGCGCGGGCTCCGAGACAAAAGGCTTTTACGATATCCGATCCCCGGCGAACGCCTCCATCCATCCACACCTCGGCTTGTCCCTTCACGGCGGCAACCACCTCCGGCAAAGCTCGCACGGGAGCTGAAACGCAGTCGAGTTGCCTTCCGCCGTGGTTCGAGACAGAAACCGCTGCCGCGCCTTCGTCCACGGCCCGCCGTGCGTCCTCGCCGGTGAGCACGCCCTTGACCACGATCGGACCACGCCACAGCTCGCGGATCCAGCGCAGGTCGGCCCAGGTTACGGCGGCGCTGGCCAGGGCGGCATTGATGTCGACGAGCGGCATCGGCCCTTTCCCGGGCAGGACCACGTTGGGCAACGGATGGATCCCGCCGTCGCGCAAGAAATTGATCAGCCACCCCGGGCGGGCCAACACCTGCGGCAGAAAAGGCAGTTTCTCCCGCAGGCTGCCACTGACGAGTTCCCTTACGCCATTGCGATAATCACGTTCGCGCATCCCCGACACCGGCGTGTCGATGGTCACCACCAACGCCGAGCACCCCGCCGCCCGCGCCCTGTGTATGACATCCTCGGCGGCGGCACGGCCACCCATCAGGTAAAGCTGGTAGAACACCGGCCCAGAGGAGCCGGCCTTCACGTCTTCGAGGCGATGTCCGGAAATGGTGGACAAAATGTAGCCCGTGCCGGCCTCGCCCGCAGCGCGCGCCGCCGCGATCTCGCCCTCGGGATGCATCAAACGGCTGTAGCCGATCGGAGCCAGCAGGAAAGGAAGCGCGAGATCAAAACCCAAGACCCGGGTCGAGAGATCGCAGGCGGGGAAGCTGACGGCATGGCGGGGGCGGAACGAGACATCCTGGAAGGCGCGGCAATTCTCGCGCAGCGTGACCTCGCCTTCCGCCCCTCCGTCCAAGTAATCAAAGACCGCTTTGGGCAGCCGGCGCCGCGCCAATGGCCGCAAGTCCTCGATCGAGACGACTCGCGGCGATGCGACTTGACGGGATGGCTTCATGTTCGGATTCGAGCGGGAATCTCCGTTCCAACTCCCCGATCGTTTCGCCGTAGATAGTACCATCGATGCCGATCCGACCGGCGCAAATCTCCGGCTGGAAGAGAATGCGAGTCGGCCTGTGAGTCAAGCGCCCTCCCCGAATCGAAAGCAGGGAGGCGAAGGCCGCCTCTCTCTAGCCTGGAGTGGTCGAGTTCCCTTACTTTCTCGGTTTCGCGGGGGTGGCGGAGGGAGCCGCGGCCAGTTTCAGATCCTGGGCGGCTTTTTCTAGATCAGTGACGGTTTGGGAGTTGATTTGATAGAGCGAGGGTTCATTCTCGCGCTTGGCAATAAAGTTGTCGCCGCTTTTTGCGATGAGAACCTTCTCGACGAGCTTGTTGTCCTTGGAAGTTACGGTCAGCTCGATCAAGGGTTGGGTAAAGCCCGAGTCGAGAAACTTGCTGGCGGACAGATCGCGAATCTTATCGATCAGCGACTGGGCGCTCCCGGAGTCCAGCTTTTGACTGGTTCCGTTCCACCAATCCTCGCCCCCGCGGGTGAGGAAGTAGCTCTTCGACCCGTCATGCATTTCGATCTTATTCGGGTCGCTGTAACCGAAGTCGAAGAGCTTCTTGTTGCGAAAATCATCCAGCCCTTTGTCCAAGCCTTGAGCGACCGTACTCGAAACCTTGTAAATGCCGTCCACGATGCTCGATTTCGCGTAATAATCGTCCTTGGATTTTCGGACTTGCAGTTCCTGCGTTCCGGACTCATCGGTTACTTTTGCGGTGGCTACGGGCGTCGCGCCAGCAAAGACCGCGGCAATCTTTTTCGCATCCTCGGAGCCGCTCAGGTCCATCTTCGCGTCGGTCAAATTGCGAATGAGATCTTCGACCCGGCTGCCATCGGCGCGCAGGGGCATGGGTTTCACGATCTGCCATTCGTCCTTGTTGCGGCCAAACTCCATGTCCTGCTTCTTGGCCTGGAGCTCGACTTTGCTGATCTTGTCGGAATTGGCCGTGATCAGCCGCTTGTCGCGGAGATCGTTCAACTCCTTTTCGATGTTGTTCTTCTCGTAAGTAGCAACCGTGAATACCCGGGGATCTCCTTCCAGCCTGGCATAGACGGAACCCCCGGTCGGGGTAGTATCGCCAAGCACCAGATGCTCGGTCTTGTTGTCCTTCTCACTGATTGCGGCTTCGAACGCTCCC
>JASHSL010000028.1 GCA_030040855.1 Terriglobales bacterium | reverse complement strand
ACTGCCCCGGCAGGTCTGATGGAACTTATTCGCTCGTACTGTTCCATCCGCGTCGGCCATCCCGTGCTTGCGAAAGGGATGGCTCCTGCATTACACGTTTCGAGGCCTGCTCAGCGTTCACTTACGTTACGGCCTACATGCTCGCCACGTCGCCTAAGCGACCCTCTACACCAGAGGCTCCGACGACTTCGTTTCCTCTGTCGCCGCTCTGATTGCTACCGGGTGGAGCGAACCAGCTCCCGGGCGGGACTCGCACCCGCTGAGGACTAGCGCCTTTCACGGCGCACCGCAAGCTCGTGAAATGAGAGTCTGCTTGCGAAACTTGCCTACGTGCCCACGCCTTCGGGATCGACACCGCGACAGATTGATGCTGGGCTTGTGCCCGTTACTGCTCTTCAGGCCCCGAACATTGCGGCCCAGTTGTCGCCCAGATCAAAGGACACTGGATCAGGAGGTTTTCCTGAACCAGCGCACTAAAGGGTCCGCTTTCCGGGTAACTTGTTGTCCGGCTTTAACCGGAATGAGATTACGGCTCTCTCAGAAGTCGTACTAGATCAACACCAGATGCTCCTTTCGCGGGAAGCAGTGCTGAGCTTGAACACAAGAAAAAAATAGAGAGTACTGCAATTGCGTAGGAGAACGCATCTGTTGGGGAAACTCTGTACAACAATGCACGGAAGAAGTGTGACAACCCAAGAGAAATCAGCATTCCCGCAACCAATCCAGGAACTACGACAACCAGGCACTCCAGAAAAAGCAACGCAAGGAGATCTCGCTTTTGAGCACCAAGAGCGGAACGAATCCCAAATTCCCGAAGTCGGCGGCTGACTGAGTAGCTGAATACGCCGTATATACCGACAGCGCAAAGAACCATGGCCAACACGGCAAAGATCGCTATCAGCGACAGAATGAAACGCTGGCGCGCCAGCGAAGAATCGATATAGTCGCCAAGGGTGCGTACCTGCCCGATGGCATTCTGTGGTACGACTCGTCGTATGGCTGCTGCGATGGAAGGCACGAGCGACGTGGAATTGCGGGAAGTCTTGATAACAACGTCCATTCGTGGGGATACATCCACGGAATAGATTGTCGGCGGAGGTTCGGTGTCCAGTCCGAAATCGCGGATGTTGCCGACGACGCCTACAACTTCCACTTCCTCTGGATTCGGTGTGACCACACCTAGCAGCAGTTTCTGTCCGACCGCATTCTGGTGGGGAAAGAAATGCTCTGCGAAAGCTTCATTCACCAAATACCGAGGCGCGTTACGGTCGGCCTCTTTGAGCAGGCGACCGCTCTCAAGAGGGATTCCCAAGACATGGAAGTAGTTGGCAGTGCACCAGCGGATTTGTGCTGTCGGAAACTGGCCAGGAGCCGTGGTGGTGCCTGCGACTCCGAAGCGAGTGGCATAACGAGTATGCTCTGTGGAGGCAAGAGTCATCGGAAGGGAGTTGACAGCGGCTACCTCTTGAACTCCGGGAATGCTTTGCAAACCGGGCAAAATGCGGTTGAGAAACATATCATAAGATTTGTCCCACTCTTGAGCGAGCGGCGCATTGACCGCCAATAGCCCTTCAGGGCGGAAGCCCGGGTCAGTATCCAGTGTCAGAGCGAAGCTGCGAACAAGCATGGTGGCGGCGAGCAACACGACGAGTGATAGTGCGACCTCAAAAGTGATCAGAAGCGAACTAATCCAAGAACCGCGCGTGGAGGAGACACGCGCATCGGCGGCAACTAATGTTTGGTTTAAGTCCGCATAGGAGACCTGCCAGCAGACAGGCACAGCGAACAGCAATGCGACCAAACACGATATGAGCAGACCAAACATCAACGCGGGAGCGTCGAGCGCAACCGTATCCAGACGCGGAATTCGTCCTTGCGCCATATTCCTCAAAACTGGGAGAGTAGCCGCTGCAGCCAACATTCCAAGGACCCCTCCGGCGAGCGACAGCATTAGAGTTTCGAGAAAGAATTCGCGGACTGCAGCTCGCTTACTGGCACCCAAGGCAAGACGAACGGCGACATCGCGGCGGCGGTCGAGCGACCGGGCCATCATAAGCAGCGCGAGATTTGCACAGCCGATTAGGAGTACGAGTCCGACCGCAATCCACACCGTTACAAGCGCGGGCCGAACTTCGCCTGTTACCGCTTCCATCAGCGGCATGACAAGCGCACCGATCCTTCCGTTCGTCGATGAGAAAGTGGCACTCAATCCCTGGGCAACTGTCTCGGTTTCCAACTCCGCCTGGCGTAACGAGACACCAGGCTTCAATCGACCGATCACCTCTAGCGGATGATACTTGCGTGTGGACTGTAGTTCGGACTCAACGAAAGAAAACGGTAGCCACACGTCCGCCCAGACAGGAAAAGCCTGAGTTTGGGGCACTACTCCCAGGATAGTGAACGAGGTCGCATCAAGACGCAAGGGATGGCCAACTATGGTTGGATCGCTAGAGAATTTCCGCCGCCATAACTGCTCGCTGATTAGTACGACCGGTTCTTTGGCGTTCTCTTGTTGGGCGGTGTACGCGTGCCCCAGAGTGGGTTCGATACCGAGAAGTGGAAATAGTTCGGAAGAAGCGTTGGTCGCTTGCACTTCCAAAGGATCGCCTTGGCCTAACAGCGTTGCCTTGTTCATTGCCTGGAAGGTATAGGCCGCAAGATCAACCGACGTCAGGGACTTCTTCCAATCGAGATAGTCGGGGACAGAAACTTGCAGGTTGTGCAGTTCCGGGTGCGTCTCCCAGACCTGAACAAGAGCTTTGGGCTCGCGGAATGGCAATGGCTCAAGCAGGACAGAACGCACAACCGTGTACACCGCCGTGTTCGCCCCGATTCCCAAGGCAATCGTGAAGAGGGCGGCGAGAGCATAAGGAGGTTTTCGCAGGATCGAGTGAACGGCACGGCGTATTTCGGACATGGATTCAACTCGGAACTGACTAGAGCAATATCAGTGCCCAGAGACGCCTGTCAAGGTCAGATGAAGTCGAGCGTCTCGTCGCGAACTTTCTTGATAGGCGCGACCGGATGCAAGACCATTTCTCGCCAATAGATGAGCTTCTAAATCGAGCGCAAGGCGTCGATTCGGTCCGCGGATGCAGCATGGGTTGCGGGAAGCGCCGATGCGAGAAGCGCCATAAGCATCATGTTCAGGCACCCATCATGCGGTAATTCTTCTGCGTCAGAGAGCATTTACGTGGAACCAGACGATCCTGATCCCGGACCCCATTTTGGTCGATTAATGCCGCAAGCCTGAAGCAACACACCTATTGCCACTGATTCGGTTAGGCTAAACGCCCTTGTGATCAGAAACGAAGCTAGTTCGTGGATTGCTCGTGATCCACTCGCAGTCTGTAAACGCTAGCCGACTAGGCAGGATCTATTTTCCAGAAGACCAACCAGCCAGAACATGTCGGTTACACCTGTTTGGTCTCCGTGCGGAATGTCCGTTTCCCTCCCAAGTCCATGTACGGACCCTCGAAGCAATTCTTGAGACAAATTTCTGTTCGAAGGTTGTATATTTGCCAAACATGGGAATTCCGGTAGCTCTTCTTCTGTTTAGCCTTGTTCGCGAGCGGCCTGGACCGCACTTCTAACCTGGCACTGACTGGCGCGATTCTCAATTCGGAGTCAAACCCTCTTGGCAGCTTCCTGTGAAGTGATGACCGGATGCACTTCGAAATCGATTAGATCTGTCCAATTGTCCATCCATTCATCCAATAGCGTCCGTCTGTCGGTCTCCATCAATTGATAGCAGCGCTTAAGATCATCGCTCACCCAGCTTGCAACATAGGTCAATCCGGACGGAGCCATTCGGCCGCGCTCTTGAAACCGTTGGTAGACCGGCTTCGCGTCTCCGTTTCTGAATGTTTCCACGACCATATAAAGGAGCTTATCGGTGGGACTTATCTTCGAGGCTTTCGGATTCGATCTTTCGGTGTCCAATCTGGCGTGCATGAGGTGCAACAGGGATTCAGAAGTGTTCCAGCGTCGATCGGCTGTTCCCCTTCGAAGCGTATGAAGCTCATCCCTTCTACTCGCACAGGCTGATTCGAAGGTGGAATCCCCACGAACGTGCGGGCGTGAGTGCCCTCCCACGCGTAGCGAAATGCAACCATGCGATCGTGCTCAATAGCATGGAGAATTTGGACGTGGAAGTCCGGAAAAGCTTCCCAGAGAGAAAAATAGAATGTGCGCGCCGCCCCAAAGTCTAAGGACCGGTCGCGAGCATATCCGTGAAAAATGGCGTGCGGGTGATAGAACTCGGCGAAATGTCGCTGTCGCTGTTCGGAATCGCTGAACAACGCGGCAGACTCTGTCAATCAGTCGACTAGCATTACTACACCTTATGTCTAGCAGCTTTCACGAAATCCGGATTGTAGCCCCCCGCCGGCTGCCGCGCTATGGCCGAATCACGGGCGATCCGGAACCCAACGGAACGCGTCGTCAGTTTCTTGTTTGCGACAAACCACACACTTATTTGCGTAGCGCAAATCGTTTGCGGCAGGACGATCAGTCTCGGCTACACTCGGTGTTCAGAGCAGCACATCGTTCACAGGACGCCTGGGACTGGGCGAAACCTGACGGACCGGGTAGCCAAGACGAAACATGAAGGTGGGTTGCCAGGTGGTGTTCCCGATCAGCTCGGACAGGGCGGCCTCCGCTTGCGGCTCCTGATTGAGCCAGCGCTGATGGTCGATCCACTCCACTGCTTCATTGACAGGCCTTCCGGCCAAACCGCGCGCCGTCGTGAGCAGGTGGATACGCTGCCAGATGCGGCCTGCGAGCAAACTTTGTTCCCGTTCATAGCGGTCACGCACGGCAATCAATCCGAAGAGGGGCGTCGCCTGAAGAACTTCCTTATAGGAGGTCGTGCGCAACAATTTGTGTCGGAATGCAAATCGCCGCAGTGAGGGAGTCGCGAGTTTCACCATCGCAATGGTCAGAGGAGGCTGACCAGACTCGTCCATGATCAATCCATCACGCAGTCTTTGGACGTCTTTCCAGTCGTAGCGTACCCATGCCTCACTGCCCTTGTCTACCTGCGGGTCCGCATACACGGTGTCGTTCGCTTTGACAATCAACTCCACGATGGCGTTGCGCTCCTGGTCGGCGGTAAAAAGGAAGACCTTGACATCCGCCTCATCGTTGGCGGCTCGCTGAAGCTCGTCGATGAAATCCGCCGGCAAAGATTTCAGAGCGTAGGGATTGCGATTCGTGTGGCGGTGAGGAATCGCACCGTAAAGTTCACTCCGTTGCCTGGCGCCGGGAACAAGAACCACTCTGGCCACAACTTCGGGATCTGAATAAGCCGAGGCTAACGTCAGTTTCCCCGGAAGCAGCGTCGCAGAAGCTGCATAACCGTTAGCAGGAGCCGCCAACATCAGGTTTTCCAACGCGCAGCCCATGCCGATGTGCTCTTCTCGAAGGTAGGGATCAAGCGGCCCCGGATACCGCTTAGGATCGAGATATAAATCGATCGAGGAATCCGCTAGCTTGAACAACCAGGGCTGAGTGTTGTGCGGACTGGCCGCAAGAATGGCGGCAGACACCAGAGCTAATGGGCTGTCTTTCGTCTGCTGCCAGTCCTTCCAGGGCTCGAATGCCGGTCCCTTTCCGACGCTGAAAACACCCCGCTCGTAGGCGCGAAAAGCTACTCCGCCGACGAGCAGAACCGTGACCGCCCCGGTCCCCTTAAGAAACAACCTTCGCTGCAAGGGTTCTCCGTGAAGAGCAGAGATCTTCCGGCAATGATAAAACACTTTGTAAGAACCGTCGTCTAAGGTGTTTGCGACCCTTGCTTCCCGGTGTTGCTGTTGCCATTGCCTTCCTTGCCGCAGCGGGCACAAAAATGGGTCCCTGACCTCTGAGAAACGGATCACGGGCAAACCTTCCTTTGAACCCTTAACTGAAGGATTGCCGACGATGCTTCCGTAGTGTGCGTTCCAACGCAACTGGTCCGCTTTGGTTCTGTCACAAACGGATCGCAGCCGCATATGGTTACAATCGACGCTGGGGTTCAGGTGATTGATTCTTTACAGGATTAGCTAAGGATGCGCAAGTTACATCTCGACACTGATATTGGCGGCGACATCGATGATTTGTGTGCGCTCGCGATGGTGCTGAACTGGCCGGAGAGCGAGTTGGTCGCTGTCACTACCGTTTCCGACGCTGGAGGCAGGCGAGCGGGTTATGTCCGTTACGCGCTCGGAATAGCTGGACGACGTGATGTGCCAGTTGCGGCCGGTGCAGACATTTCGCTGGGGTGCTACTTGCATTGGCAGCCGGGTTTTCATCCAGACGAAAAGGCCTATTGGCCTCAACTGGTTGCGCCCGCCCCAACTCCAGATGCGGAGGCCATCGCCTTACTCGAGCGCAGCATTCAAGAAGGGGCCACGATAGCAGCCATCGGACCTTACACGAACCTTGCGCTTCTCGAACGTCGGTCGCCAGGTATATTGGCCACCGCACGCCTTGTCTTGATGGGTGGATTCGTGTTTCCTCCCAGACAAGGCTTCCCTCAGTGGGGGCGCGGAAACGATTACAACGTGCAAGTTGATCCGGAGTCGGCGCGGGCTGTTCTTGAATGTGCCAATCCTCTCCTAGTTACGCTGGCGGTCACAGTTGAAACCGCGCTACGAAGGTCCTGGTTACCGACGCTGAAAGAAGCCGGACCGATGGGGCATTTGCTAGCGAGACAGGCAGAGGCATTTGCGATAGAGGAATCCATGGAGTCACGATTTGGGCAAACGTGCCAGGGATTACCAGGTGACATCATCAATTTCTTGCACGACCCTCTCGCATGCGCCATCGCTCTGGGTTGGGACGATGGCGTGGAAATTCAAAAGATGCCTTTGAAGTATGAGATGCAGGACGGCTATCTCTGTCAAACGGTTGATACGAGCGGAAAACCCACACGGCACGCGTGTGAACGGAGCGAAATTTAGTGAGTTCTGGCTTAGAGTTGTTTGTGCGGCCCCACGGTAATCACTCGGAAGTTGAGCCACGAGAACCAGATGGGCCATAAGTCGGCTTCGCGGAAGTCTGTGCTGAGTAGCGCCGCCTGGGATTGGTCGCGATTAACGGCGTAGCGTAGACTAACGCCAGAACCGCTTATTCTCCCTTCGCAGGCAGTTGCCGCAAACTTACCAGATACGATCATTTCATCGACCGTTGACCTGAAGTTTTCAGCAACTGACGCATTTCGCTGATTTCTGACCAACCTACAACCAACCCACCACCACTGTAGGTTGCCAGAATAAGTGAAACTTTGGATATTGATGGCACAGGGGTTAAAGAAAATCGTGCCACAATTAATGACAAATTGTGCCGCGATTCCTGGCAGAATCCTATATCTTTGCCAGAATTGCTGGCATAATCCTACAACCCAAAGCGATGGGATCCTGTCGTACAGTGCGATTGAGAGATTGAGATTCTATAGGGACATGGCCAGTTACGAAGTCGGAATACGTCAAGAACGCCCTGGTCGCGGGATCCTCAAGGCCGCTGCCACATCTTTTTGCAGAAAGATTGCCTTTTGCATGGGACCGACAGGTATTACGAGCATTGGCGTGCTGGACTTCTTCAGATAGCGTCTTAACCAACAGTCTGTCACATGGAAGCGCTTTGCGAGAGAGCTTACTGTCACATATTGATTTGAGAAACGCTGAATCTCATCGGCCGGCACCAACTTGGAGCGGCGGGGGTGATATCCGGCAAGAGCGCGAATCACTCCGTGCTCTACAAGAGCAGGAATGACTCGGGTATCTGAACTTAACTTCGATGCTGCCTCTGTATAGTTAAGGAAACCTTGGGGAGGTATTTCGACATCGCCCAACACAGGACGATATAGCCGCAGACATTCAGATGGGAATACGTAACCTAAAATGCCGCGGAATCGAGGCGTGTATCCAACCGGGGCGAGGTTGCCATCAACCACAGCCTTGATAACTGCAGGAAGGCCGGAATCGCACCCAAGATAAGTCTTGAGGGCATCGCCCAACGCCATGAATTCGCCCGGTTTCGAATATTGATGCTCCGGTACCGCGTGTTTCTCGAACGCCAATTTAATCTTCATCACATCCTCGCGAAAGAAGAAGAGGAAACGGCGGTGTAGAGCCTGCCCTGATCCCTGAGCGTAACGCATGAGTCCTGCTTGGGCTACAGGCAGGAGGGTTCCATATTGCAATCCCAACAACCGTTCGACTTTCCGGCGAGGTATGTACTGGCTGAACTCCGCGTCACGGGTAGCAATCCATTGGTTGAGCGAGGCCCGTTTAATCCAGCATTGTGTCCGGCCGCGGCGGAGTTTAAAGAATTCGCCTTCGATTTGTCCCTGATCAACCAGCGACTTGATGCGCTTTGGATTGGTACGTGCCTCACTCGTGGCTTTGGGTAGCGCAATCCACGGAGACTTCTCCCGCGTTGAGACTGAGAAAAAGCGATGCTGCCCACGGAGTAAGCCCTTCCAATCCTCACGAACAAACTCCTCAAAAACGTCATGAAGGAAGCCAAACTCGTTTCGAGGAAGAACGCGAAACAAGTGAAAGTAGAAGCTTCCAAAGACGTTGTTGAATTTTAGAGACGATACGTCTTCAACATTTCCTGGGACCATTCCCCTCAACACTGCGCGAAGCGAGTGAGGCCAATTTCTTAGAAGGGCAACGGCACTCTGACCAATCTGGACGGCAAGATTCAGGTCAGTGCGAGTGGAAGCGTGTTGTTTGCGGCGTGGGCTATCTTGGTGTTCGACGGATCCCAGAAAGCGGAGCAGTACTAACAGAGAACCCAGGCTTAAGCGGGTGAGTTCAGGTGGGAACTCGTAACGATTTATATCCTGTTCCGCCGCAGTGCCAGGCGAGAATTCGGCCGCGCGGTAGATAGCGGCATTAATGGCCACCGAATCGGTGTCTGCCGTTTTGCTGGTCAAGGTGCGCAAATCGAGACCGCAGCGGCATTCGTGCACGGCTGGACGCTGCCAGTTCAGTGCCTTTCTACAACTGGGGCATTGGTCCAAGAGAAGGCAGCGATGGACGGGGCAGACGGCTACCAAACAGAGATCCCAAACCGCCCACCACACTGAACGCTCGCGCAGACAAGCGGGACAAACACGCGGCCGCCCAAAATTGAGGTGGTAGGCACCAACGTTTTTTCCATAGAAGGACCGTTGCTCGAATCGCTGTGGCCCACCGACCCGGCGATAGCACATGATGAGCCACTGCTCGGGTTGGAGGCGCAATACGTGAGCGATACTCGCCGCCCCGTCCTCTCGCTCAACTTTTTCAGCTGGCAGTCCGGCAAGCTGTACCAGCCAGTGCGGGCTCTTGTAACGATGGGCGCTGGCAACACGGCACAGGTACCCTCGAGGGCTCTCAAGGGGTATAGGGTCAACGCGGAAGAGCAGGCGGGGTCTGGTGCTTGCCTGGATAGTCATGCATGCAACTCCAGGGAAACATTTCCGTGACGAGCGCACCGGGACGGGGCACATGCTGTTTCACTCGGCAGTTTCAGCTGCGGTGCCTTGTTAACATCGAAATTCTCAAGGAATGGATTCGGGTCATTAAGACGCTCTAGCCAAATATGCTCTCGATACGACTGCGCCAAGGTTCCGAGCGTAATCTCGCGGCGAGGATGATAGCGTACGATCCGTGCTGCACCGCGAATGATTTTCATGGTGTAGCCAATAAGGCCGTAAGAGCCGTAGTGCATGCGGAAAGCCATGTCAAGATCCGCCAGAGGGGGCATCACGTATTCTGGAAGTTGCTCCTGCACGGCCCGCAGAAAGGCCCGATATGTAGTGCGATCGTCTTTGTCCTGCCAGCGAAAGGCGCCCACCCGCAAGGTGGCACCGAAGCGGCGCCGCAGTTGCTCGTTCTGCTTCAGGACTTCCAAACAGCGCTGAAGTCCCAGCACGACAATGGCAAGTCCTGCCTCTTCGACTTGCTCTTTGAGCCAGTCGGCCACCTCATTGGGAATACTGGCCTGCCGGGCATCCACAAAGTGCTGAAATTCGTCAAGCGCCAAGAGGTGCACGCCGCAGCGCTTGAGCAACTCGCGCAGACGGATGCTTTTGCTCACGGTATTGCCGCGTGACCACAGGGGATCGCCAAGTCGGTACAGCAGGGTTTCCGCGAGGCTTTTTACGGTTGGCCGGGATGGCACCTTGGCGAGTAGCACCGGGATTTCCACGCCCCACTGGTGATCAATACGGGCATGTCGGCTTACGAAGTAAGAGATGATCGTGGTCTTGCCGCTGGCGCTTTCGCCCACGATGGGGCAACAATCGGGCTCCGCAGTGTGCCCGTAACTATCGAAGCAGGCTTGGATCCGCGCCACGGCGATTTTGAAGAGGGGATATTTGACCAACACACGCTCTGAAGGGTCAATCGACTCAGACATCGCCGTCCTCCGTGACGGAGGTGCCTTCTTCGGGAGCCTGCACAATAGGTGAGCGCGGCAGGTCGAGGGCTGCCTCAAACACTGGAAGAATCTCGTCATCCGTAAACAGAGTGTGTGAGACAGCCGCTACTTCCAGTGCGGGATGAATCTCCGGAGAGGAGTGGGACACCTCTGTACTGGCTCTCTCTTCACCCGGCGGGCCCATCAGAGCAACTTGATTCAGGCCTCGCTCCGAAAGACTGTCTCCTGTGTGGTCTTGCATAAATCGTGCATGGCGCTTTCGGCCCCGAGTCGATTTACGGTTGAAATCGCGCTCCACCAACGCACGGATTTCTGCTTTGGCCTGCGCCAACGCCACGATGTCGGTGCGTGCATTCAGCTGGCGTTGAGCGAAGCGGCGGATGACTTTGTGCTGCCAAAGAGAGAGACCGTGGGCGTAACCCTGATCGATAGCGGGAACAGGAATATAGGTCCCCTTCTCGGAATCAAGCACATTGATACGGCCAAGATCGCCAGGATCGAAGGTCAACTCGACTTTCGCGCTCGATCCAATCCGCCGCCGCAGTTCGCCCAGTTCTGGTCCATTGTATTTCAGTCCTTCCAATTCGATTCCGTAGTGGAACACCACTCGTTGAGCCGTCATGCCGAGCACGACATCCAGCTCTCGTGCACCCGGCGGCAGCGGAGGTGGCAAGGCATTCACGTCGCTGTGCCACCGATGGGCCGGCGTGTCTTTGATGCCGCGATGCGGGGTGTGCATATACACGTCGACGATCCACTTGTGCAGCATCTCCAGAAATGTGCTCAACATAACAACCGCGTGCTGGCTGGGATCGTACTCGTCCCGCTCCAAGATATTGCTGAACGTGGTTCCAGGATTTCCGTGCATCAAATCGTGGTTCATAGTGCCCTGGAATCGTTCAAGCTTGCCCTTGTACCAGGGAACCAGAACTTTCGCGTACTGAATATCGATCCCAATCTGGAGACACGCACGTTCGAAGTGTCCGGAGTGGAACTCGGGCGGATTATCGACTACTACGAGTTCCGGCACGCCATAGCATTCCCATGAGTTCTTGATGGAAGGAAATTCGCGCTGCACATAGGTCTTGGGAAGAATTGCGTGCCTGAGGCACCTCATGACGGACAGACAACTGGGCGGCTCGAAACCCGTATAAAACCCCATTGGACATCGTGTGTGCTCATCAAGCGCCGACGTGATCGTAGGTCGTCCAAGCGGCAACATTGTACGGTCATCGACAACAATGATGTCGCTGGGCGTGTGATCCATCGATACCCGCTGAAGAGCACGGGAGGTTTCAGGCCCGCCACCGGATACCCGAAATTCCATTTCCGCGCGGCGTTTGCCGTAGCGCGCCACCATAACCTCGTAGGCCGGCTTGCGCTCCACCTCGCGGTACATCGTCCTCTTGCTCGGAACCGAAAGTCGATCGGATTCTGGTCGAAACTTGTTGACATCGTTGAGGCGACGGATGACTTCCAGGTGCACTTCGGGTACCCGCTTGCGCTCAGCGGTCATGTACAACTCCTGAATGACTTGATCGCAGATCCCCTTGACTTCAGGCATCATCCGGGAACCGGTCCTCCCCTTGTCAGCATGTCGTGGAATGATGGCTCGGATATCGCGGCCCGCCGCAACCCATTTGCGGTAGTCCCGGCAAACCGTTCGCCAGCTTGGCGGTTTGCTGTCTTTAATTCTCTCCGCAACCGCCCGCGTGAGCGGGGCAATACTGGCCTGCGTGATTGAGATCGGTTGCTTGCGGTCAATCTCCTTCAAATACTGAATGCGGATTCTAGCGAACTCAAGGAGGTTGCAGGGATAAAGGGAAAGGTCACGACTAAGCTTCCCCGACATGCTGTTCATCGAACGACTACGTTCTTCGACGGCAACAACAAACGATAACTCGTTTCGGGAGAACCTATCCAAGAGATCATTCTCGTTGAAAGCCGACCATTCTCCGGTGGTGACATTCTGCAACTGCCATCTCGCGTCAGGAAGACGCTGCAAAATCCGAAAGGTTGCGGCGCCGATTTTCACATCTTGCCCCACTCTCAGTGCGTGCAGGGACATAAACACTCCGGAATGGCCGATGGCGGAAAAGGCCAAATCTGACGGCCAATTGGCATATTACTGATCCTGGAATCGAGACTGAGCGGCTGCCACCAGTCGATGTGTAGCTTTCCATCCAACACCAGACGAAGCACGCTCTGGACCCCCGCCGAGTGATCGCAGAACGTGCGCAGGGGCAACTCTTGCGATAGAGAAAATGTCCGCCGAATTGCCTCAGCATGCGCAGCCGATACTGCCACTGAACGGTAACGCAGAATGAGGGCGGCATTTGTCAGTCGGGGTTCAGCGCAAATCTCGGACTTTTTCCAGACTCGAAAATAAAATCCGTGCTCGGCCAGCAGGTCCCTGATGAGAGGGAATCGCGTCTGATTCTCTGGCGATTCAGCGTCGCAGTCTTCTTTGATTTCGACGACTTCTTGATGGTGGCCCCAGGCAACCAGAATATCCGGCGTGTAGCGATGCCGAGCCCCTTCGTGATGGTATTCGAGGCGAAACGGTTGTTCCTGCCACGCATCCGAACGACCGGTGGCAATCAAGACCTGATATGCCTTTAATTCATTCTGAGATTCAGCGTGCCGGGAGCGGCCAGCAAACACGTCGGCCACTTTGCCCTGAACAGTTGATTTCGATCGGCTCACTGGGTTTCGCACCCGCCGCAACCTGTCAATTTGTAGGCTGCCGGAGGGGGCTTCCTGTCGAGCCCTCAGCGTTAGCGTACTTCGGCGAGGCCTTTCAATGATGTTCCCCAGCAGCCCTTCAGGCGGGCAAGGAAGTCCTTGCATATCGGACACCCCCGGTGTATCCTTAAATAGGAATATATGTTCCTTTTTAAGGAACTATGGCACAGCACGAATGCTGTGTCAATGCCAAAAGGATGACTGATGCGTGATATCTACGAACAGATTGGGGACAAGATTCGGGAGCTGCGTACCACTCTGAGGGGTAAAGGGATCAGTCAGGAGGAGCTGGCGCAAGCATTGAAGACCACAGCCAACACAGTCTCTCGCTGGGAAACTGCGACCTACAAGCCATCAATAGCCGATCTCGAAGCGCTGGCCAGGTTTTTCGGTATACCCATCTCCGTGTTCTTTCCCGAAGCAGGCCCGAAGTCGCGAACAAAAGCTCTTATCACCGCAACAGCCGATCTGGATGAGCACGACCTCGAAGAAGTAACCCTATATGCCCTGTTTCGAAAAGCGCGGGCAAAATCCAAATCATAGGTCCCAAATCATAGGTCCCAAATCATAGGTCCTAGGTCATCATTCTGAGATTTTATGTCACCTTCTCTGACACGAATGTCACCTTCTCTGACATCCTACACCTACCGAAATCAGTTCGTGGGCATAAGGCCCGGAAAGGACAACACTTATGTTTGGCCGAATGACAGTCATGCCAATCGTGCAGGTTGACGCAGCCGCCGCCGTGCAAGTATCACTACACTCCTCCGAGCAGCCGATCGACCCGAGATCGTTCGTTGGATCGAATTCCCGCGGTTAGTTTTGCTGCTGCTGGTGCCCTGCACCTCTTGCACAAGGATCTCCTTTGGGATACCGCCGGTCCAAGCGTGTTGGACGATCTATGTCACGTGGAGGTAGGTTTTGACTCGCGCCGCTTGAAAAGCCAAGAAACCATGGCAACGGCAAAGATTCCCCAGAAAATCTTGAGGTGCAGAGTGACGGGCGAAAGCCGACATCGCAAGCGCCAACAACCAATACGTCAGCTCGGCGCGGAACCCCTCAGCCCAGCGGCGTTCCCTGCAGGCGGCATGCGCGGCCGGAGCGAAGGCACGACCCGGGGCACTGCGGCACAATAGAACCGGTACGGCTCGCCCTGGTCGCGCCAAAGTTCGGATTCCTCCGGCAAGAGCAGGCGGATTACAAATACCGTCATGCCAAGCAAAAGGATCAGGCAACCAATTCGGCTGGCCATCAGACCGATCCCTGCGGCCAAAAAGATGTTACCGAGATAGAGAGGATTGCGGACATGCCGATAGGGGCCGTCGGCCAGCAACCTTTCTGTGTGCAGGTGGGTATCGCGCAGCACCTCCGCCTGCAGGTAGGAAGTACCCCAGGTGCGCAAGCCAGCTGCCACGATCAACAGGAGCGCACCGAAAGCAAAGATGAGACGATATGCGTTGTCGGTAACCGGTCCATGGTGTCCCGCTAGCCAGATGGCCATTGCCACACCGCAGTTCACTGGATCCAGAACGTAAGCGAAAAAGGCAACCGCGAAGATAAGGGAAATAATCCACCATCGATGGCGGAACTCGAAAAGAGTAGCCTGCACAGCGGAAAAAGATATCACAATCTTTTTCGCCAACTTGCCCGGAGGTCAGCGCCACTCTCTTGCTGGCAGACGAACTTCAATAGATTATCCTCATTTACACGTGTCATACCGCGATTGCAGGTAGGAATCACAGGGAGGAATCGCAGGTACGAGCGATTTTAACGCCAAGTTGCGAAAGAGCTGGTTTGTGAAGAACGGAAGCTCCGGGTAAGCTGTTCAAGCAACTGACGGAAGGCGGGGTGCCCGCTGCCTAAGCGCCTTGGTTGTATTCGCCGCCGCTGCTACGTTGTCTGCATCCACGTTTGCATCGCCCGCCAACGCACTGGACACTCCCTCCCGAAACCAGCTATAAAGAACGTCCTATGCCTCACTCGCAAAATTCGATTTTCAATCCGGAGTTGTTCAAAGCGGAAGCCATTTCCGATGAAACCCGCGCCTTCAACAAAGGCATCATCGCGCAGTTCAGCCAGGTAAGTAACTGGTGGGAGGTGGGGGCACAAACCGTCCGCGACGCTCGTGCCCGTGGCGAAGGCCCATTTCCTGCCGTTCCCAAATCGGACAAGGCGCGTACCCTTCTGATTGATGGCAAGGGTGGCCACAAGGTTCCTTTGCGCGTGATCGCTCCCGATCATCCCCGGGGCGTCTATGTGCACATTCACGGAGGCGGTTGGGTGCTAGGGGCTGCTGATTTACAGGACACAATGCTGGAGCGCATCGGCCGGAACACGGGGCTGGCCTGCGTCAGCGTGGAATATCGGCTCGCTCCGGAACACCCCTATCCCGCTGGGCCAGACGATTGCGAGGCCGCCGCCCTCTGGTTGGTCAAGAACTCGAAATCGGAATTCGGCTCCGACCTGCTCACCATCGGTGGCGAATCAGCGGGAGGGCACCTTTCTGTGGTTACGTTGCTGCGCCTGCGCGACCGCCACGGCTTCACCGGGTTCAAGGCAGCAAATCTAGTCTTTGGCGCTTACGATCTCTCGATGACCCCCAGCCAGAAAGCCTTCGGCGATCAGCGGCTTGTGTTGCGAACGATTGACATCATCAAATTCTCCGAGGCTTATCTAGCAAACGTAGACGCGAAGGATTGGCGTAATCCCGACATATCGCCGCTCTATGCCAATCTGATGGGCATGCCCCCAGCGCTGTTTACGATTGGTACATGCGATGCTCTGCTGGACGACAGCTTGTTCATGTATTCGCGCTGGATCGCCGCGGGCAACCGGGCTGAGTTGGCCATTTACCCGGGAGGAGCGCACGGATTTATTGCGTTTCCGTTTGCCCTTGCCTACGCAGCTAATGAGCGCATGGACGCTTTTCTGGCGAGATCCGGGTGGGAGGATAGCCGTTTGGTTAACGAAGCGGGCTCGTTCACGTCTGGAGCTGCTTTGTCCGGCATTACAGATAGTCTCGCAGCAGGATCATAGAACCGAGTCGCGGCATGGCCGGCACAAGCAAAATCCCCGAAGCCGCAAAGAGACCCCACTAGCTGCAGTAGCGGCCTTCCTGCGCTGAGTCTTTGCAATTGGACCTTTTGATTTTCGGCGCCCTTTTTTGGGACGCCGTTGTCCCCGGGGGTACTTCAGTCACTCATTGTGCGAGGTAGACTTCGCTTCTGCTTCAGCATCTCTCAACATCTGGTCTAGCAGGCTGCTGAAAAACTCTGGGTGGGGTTGTCGCTTTACGTGGCCTTGCGGGGATGGGCACTGTTGGATTAAAAGTGGGAACGGAAACGTTCTCAATGCAGTGTCCCCGATGTCACGCCAAGGTCGGCTTTGCCCAGATGGCGAAACACCGCTGCCCGAGTTGTGCGGCGAGGATTTATTTTTCACCCAAGTGGCGATGGTTACGAGGCATCAGTTGTGGCCTCGTAGTCATCCTCCTCACCTATCGATGGTATCCGCTCGAAGGTAGTCTTGCTCGCCACTTTGTCTGGTGTGCCGCCACCCTGCTGGTGTTCGTTGTTCTGCTCTTGATCTCAGTTTATCTACTCCCGCCGGAAATCGATCTCGTTCCTGGAGACGGCCCCCTCCGCCTGGACCTGTAAGTTGATGGTACCGCCGTTAACCGGTTAACGCGGTCGGCCCGGCTGCTCACAAACGACTCCCTTTCCACAGGAGATCTATGTTACGAGAAGCCATGCGAGGCATAGATCATCAGCAGAGCCACATGTTCAGCTATCTGTCGCCGGAGCAACGAGTGCGAAAGGATCATCCGCTACGGTCGATACGGACCATGGTGGACGAAGTTCTGGCGCAGCTGTCTCCCCTATTCGAGAAGATCTACGCGCGGGAGGGGCGCCCGTCGATTGCTCCGGAGAAGCTGCTGCGGGCGCTGTTGCTACAGATGTTGTATTCGATCCGGAGCGAGCGGTTGTTGGTGGAGGAGATCGACTATAGCGTGCTGTTCCGCTGGTTTGTGGGTATGAATCTGGATGAGGAAGTGTGGGACGCGACGACGTTCACCAAGAACCGGGAGCGGCTGCTGGAGGCGGATGTGGCCAAAGAGTTTTTGGCGCGTGTGGTGGAGCAGGCGCGAGCCCGAGGACTCACATCCGATGAGCACTTCACAGTGGATGGCACGCTGCTGGAAGCCTGGGCAGGAGCGAAGAGTTTCCAACGCAAAGGACAGAAGCAGCCGCCAGGGTCAGATGATCCTGGCAATCCGACGGTGAACTTTCACGGGGAAAAGCGTTCCAATCAAACGCATGAATCGACCACCGATCCCGATGCAAGATTAGCGCGCAAAGGTGCGGGCAAGGAAGCCAAGTTGAGTTACACCGGCAACTTGCTGGTGGAGAATCGCAGTGGATTGATTGTGAACACGGAAGTGTTCGAGGCTAACGGGACGGCAGAGCGAGATGCAGCCCTGGTGATGCTGGAACAGCTGGCTGGCACGAAGCAGGTGACCGTGGGCGGCGACAAGGGATTCGACACCGCAGATTTTATTGCAGAATGCCGCAATCTGTATGTCACGCCCCACGTGGCGCAGAATGAGGGACGGCGAGGAGGCAGCGCGATCGATGGACGCACCACGCGGCACGCCGCCTATGCGATCAGTCAGAAGAAAAGGAAACGCATTGAAGAATGCTTCGGCTGGCTCAAGACGATTGCGCTATTGCGGAAGGTCCGCCACCGCGGAATCCTCAAAGTAGATTGGGTGTTCGCCTTCGCGGCCGCTGCCTACAACTTAGTACGGATCCGCAACCTGGCGGCACTGCCAATCTGAGTCTCGTGCCGGGATTCTGGTTTGAATGAAACACCAGCCGAGGGCGACGAGACTCCCCATGAAAAAGTTCGGACTCTACAAGATGGAAGCAAAGGTTAGGTCCT
>JASHSL010000323.1 GCA_030040855.1 Terriglobales bacterium | reverse complement strand
CCCCGCCGATGGCGAGGTAAAGTAGCGGAGCGATCACACCGTCGGAGGAATTCTCGGCCACGGTTTCAATGACGGCCCGCACAACTTCAGCCTCCTCCAGGTCCTTGGTATCGCGGCCGACAATCCCTGCCAGGCTGGCCCGTGCCTCCTCCAGCCGTCCGCTCCGCACGAACCCGATCACTTCGCACGCCGCCTCGTCCAGTGCGCGCAGCGACAAAGCCGAATAGGCAAGATACACGGTCAGCAAGCCTGCCGCGAGCGGCGAGACTCTTTTGACGACCGTCAAAAGAAACCAGCTTCCGGCGCAGGTGCCAGCCGTGATCCCCGCGGCCACGGCTGCTCCGGTCAGCAGCAACCCTCGATTGGACTGGGCAGCGAGACGTGCCAGGCTTTCGCCGGCCATGGTCAATCGTCCAAACAGCCGCACGGGATGGGGCATCCATGGCGGATCCCTAAAGGCTAAGTCGGCAAGCCAGGCCAGGGTGATCTCAAGTCCTGTCATCGGCATCGCAGCTTCAGAGTAAAGGCACAAACCTTTCTGACATAGGTTGCGACTCGATGGGACGCGTCTTGTCCCATTCGAGTTTGGCAGCGGAATTGGCAGGAAGCAGGCCGGAAAACATGGTCGGCTGAATGATCTGAGCGAGAATTTCCAGACCGTTCACGATGCGGGGACCGGATCGGCTGAAATACGCGGTACTATCCACCACGTAAACCCTGCCATCACGCACCGCAGGTATGTCGTACCAGCCGGGGAACGATCTTAGGTGCTCAATTTCCTCGATGGTCCGCGCAATCTTGTAGCCGCAGGGCATAACCACCATGATTTGGGGAGCGAACACCACCACTTGGCTCCAGTCGATCATGGTCGAAGGCTGGCCTTCGCGACCCAGGCCATCGGTGCCCCCCGCGATCCTCACCATTTCCGGAATCCAGTGTCCGCCCGCCATCACCGGATTCATCCACTCCATGCAAAACACCTTGGGACGCTCGGCTAGGCGCGAAGTAGCCGACCCGATGCGCGCGACGCGCCCCGCCAGCCCCCGCACCAGTTCCTGGGCGGCCGCTTGTCGCCCGGTCACTTCTGCCACGGCGGAGATGTTGTCCAGAATCTGATCAAGATTGTTCGGTTCGAGAGAAACCACGCACCGAGGCCCCGCCAGGATCTTGGCTGCATCCCGCACTTGGGCAACCGGGATGGCACAAATCGTGCACAACTCCTGCGTGAGAATAACGTCGGGATCAATCCGCTTCAGCAGTTGTTCATCGATCCTGTAGAGGCTCCGGTTCGAATGATGATGCTCCCGGATGGTGGAGTGGATTTCGCCGCTTCCGAGCGACGGCGAGAGGTTGCTGGCCGAGACGACCGGTTTCGTCTTCGCGTCATCGGGATAATCGCATTCGTGGGAAACGCCGACGAGACTGTCTCCGCAGCCCAAGGCGTAGACAATCTCCGTGGCACTAGGAAGTAAAGAGAGTATCCGCATGACCGCCCCCTTGAAACGGACGAACCGTGCTGGCCGATTGCACCGCGATGACCGACAACCAATGCGGCTCTTTCTCGCACAGTTGGCCCAAGGTCGTCCAGGTAAGGCTCTGATCCGGAAGCGTCAGCCGCTCGCAGATCAAGACGGCCAGGCGTTCGTCAATGCCATGTTCCACCAAAAAACGTGCGGCCGGCCCCGGCCGCAACGCCTCGCCGGCCAACATGAGCAGATGACGACCTCGCCGCATTGCTTCGAGCATGAATCTCTTGCGTTCCTCAATGTCTCCCGACTCGTGGAAAGTGACAATCACCGACTCATCGATATTGATTCGTGCCAGCGACGCCGCCATCTGGACGGAGCTGATTCCTGGCACAACCTCAATCTGGTAGCCTTTGAACAGTTCCAACAGGCCAGTGAGCCCGGATGAAATGCATGGGTCCCCGATCCGGAGTATGGCCACAGTGGCAGCGGAATTCCTGAATTTGTCCGCCACCTGTTTCGCGATCTCGCGATAGTTGGTTGCGTTCTGCAGGTACACATCCTTGTTCGACAACAGATCGTTGGCAGGCAACAGATCGAGATCCCATCCGAGAATCACCTGGGCGCGACCAATGCGGTCCCGGGCCCGATCGCTCAGAAGCTCTCGTGATCCCGGCCCTACCCCGACGATGAACACTTTGGGTTTCATGCCTTCCTTTCTGGAGCCGCCCAACGAGCTACCGGCAGCACCACAGGGGAAGCTCCATCGCGGAACTCCCTCACCTCAAGCGGACCTCCATATACGTTCTCAAGAAAATCTGCGGCCAGCACGTCGCTCGGGGGCCCGTCGGCAGCGATCGATCGCCCATGCAGTATAACCACACGATCGAAGTAGCGGGCCGCCAGATTCAAATCGTGAATGGCGGCGACCACGGTAATTCCTCTCGAGGTATTCAGTTCCACGATCAAATTCAGGATCTCGCCCTGCCGGGAAATGTCCAACTGCTGCGTGGGCTCATCCAGGAGAAGAACTTCGGGCTGTTGCGCCAGCGCCATCGCGATCATGACCCGCCTGCGCTCTCCGCCGCTCAGCTCGTTGAAGACACGGTGGGAAATCTCCATCACGCCTGTGGCTTCGACCGCCTCGTCGATGAACCGCTGATCGGCGAAGCTGTAGTTTCCCCACCGCCGGAGGTGCGGCGTGCGCCCCAGTTCGATGATCTCGCGGACCGTGAAGGAGAAGGGAACAACGAACTCCTGTGGCACCATGGCGATGCTGCGGGCCAACTCTTTTCTGGGAATTGTCCCCGGACGGCGCCCGTTTAATAGGACGCAGCCCGCGTAAGGTGTCAGAATCCCACTGATGAGCTTCAGTAGGGTGGATTTGCCGCAGCCATTCGGGCCCAATAAGGCCATGCGCTCTCCTCGAGCCACGCGGAGGGAAAGTCCCGCTAGCACGGGACGACCATTGTACGCAAAGGACACGTTCTCAAGCTCGATCGCGCTCATGCTCAACACCGGTACTCCTGCTTGCTACCCCGAAGCAGGTAGAGAAAGATGGGCCCTCCCAGAAACGCCGTCAGGATACCAACCGGCAACTCGTTGGGAGGAATCAGAATCCGGGACAGCAGGTCGGCGAGAACCAAAAAAATTGCTCCCGTGACCGCGCTCAGAGGGAGCAGTCGACTGTGCTCCGGTCCAAAGACTAAACGAACCGCGTGCGGGATGATAAGTCCGACAAATCCGATCAGCCCGCCACCCACCACCGCAGCAGCCGTCAGCATCGATCCTAGCGCAAGCAGGACCGCCCGGTGCCGTTCGACCGGTACCCCCAGGTGCTCGGCCATCTCATCGCCGAGAGACATGGCGTTTAAGCTGCGTGCGAATGCCATCGCGGCCATCCCCGCCGTCAACACCAAGCCGGCGATGACTTTCACTTGGGTCCAGTTGGTGACAGAAATTCCTCCCAGCAACCAGGAATACAGAACCCGCAAATTCAACTGCAAGCGATCATTGAGGATTAGAAGAAACGACATACTGTAGCTCAGGACCACGCTTAACGCGAATCCTGCGAGCAAAAGCGTCACCACCGACGTGCGGCCGCCGACTTTGGCCAGCCGGTACGCGGTGGCCGCGGCCGAGAGCGCGCCGGCAAAGGAAAGCGTCGGCACCACACCAAACCCCAGAACCGAGAAATGCACGGAGAGCAACAGGCCCAGCGCTGCTCCCAGCGCGGCGCCACCCGAGGTCCCGATCACGTAGGGATCGGCCAGGGGATTGCGAAGCAGGCCCTGAAACACGGCGCCCGCCAGCGCCAGCGCCCCCCCCACCAGAGAGGCCGCGACTACCCTGGGCAACCGGATCTCGAAAAGGATGGTCTCGGCAGAGTTGGGCCAAGTTTGCGCCACATGTGTGATGCCGGCACGGTTCAGCGGGACCCAGAGGGTCACCTTCAGCGGGACGTGGGCGGCGCCGACCGTGGTAGCGAGGACCATGGCCGCAAGGAGCAGCAGCAACAGGGTGCACAATCCTAGATGGAAGCCCACGTTCCACCCCCGCTCCTTCTTTCGCGAGATGGGGTGGCCGGACTCCGCGCTCCGCAGACTGTCGATCTGCTTAGTTTTTCCTTCATGCTTGGCCATCGCTCCCGTCGCCTGCGACCCGATGGATGATATCGGCTATCAATTCCAGACCCTGCACGACGCGCGGTCCGGGTCGAACGATCAGGCGGTCATCGATCACAAAGACACGGTTCTTCGAAACCGCTTCGACCTTTTCCCATCCCGCCCGCTGCTGGATCTTGTCAGGACGAACCCTGCCGAAGCTCCCGGGCCAAGACACCAGGATCACTTCCGGATTCGCGCGAATCACGTCAGCGGAGCAAATTTCTCGTTCTCGACTGTGCAACTCGGCCGGGAAGAAAAAGATGTTGGCTCCTCCGGCCACTTCCACGCATTCCGCCTCCCAGCCTCCCGCCGGAAGCAACGGACTTCCCCATTCCTCGAAGTACACGCGGGGTCTCACCGGCAGGGATGCCGAGCGCACTCGCACCGCCTCGATCCGGGCCCGCATTTGTTCGGCCAGCTTCTCGGCTTCACTCTGGCGTCCCACCACCTTGCCAATCAGCGCTACCATCTCGATCACCCCGGCCAAGCTGCTGGGATTCAGAGAGAGAACGTTCAGGTGGAGATCGATCAACCGGGCCACAATCTCTCGTTGCAGATGAGATTGGGTTAGAACCAGGTCGGGTCTTATCCGCTCGATGGCCTCATAATCGGCATGAACGAAGGAACCGGCCTTTGGTTTCTGCCGCGCGGCGGCGGGGTAGTCGCAGTAAGTGCTCACTCCCATCAACTGCTCTCCCGCCCCGAGCGCAAACACAATCTCGGTGAGGCTGGCCGCGAGTGACACGATCCGCAGCGCACCTCCTCCGCTACGATTCCCCTCGTCGAAAGTCAGCAGCCTAGCCGTGCTCACGGAAACGCCTCCGGATGCAGGAGGCGCGCCAGTATCTCGATTCCCTCGACAAATCTCGGGCTCGGCCGGGAAAACAAGGCGCTATCGACTGAAACTACCGCCCCCTTGCGCACCGCGGATATTCCCGACCAACCTGGGCGATGGAGCACATCTTGCCGGCTCTGCGGATTCAGAGGGTTCCTGGTGTCGAGGAGCACGATGATTTCAGGGTCTTCTGCGATGACAGCCTCCAAGCTCATCTGGCTCGAGGGCGTGCGAATCTCGTGGCCGATGTTCCAGCCGCCTGCGCTCTGAATCATGGCGCCGATAAAGCTGTGGGGGCCGGAGGTGAAAGGTCGGGTTGGATCGGTGCCGTCCAGCTCCAGAAAGACCCGCGGCGGGCGCAGACTCTTCACCTGCGCCTCGACTCGGGCGATCCGTTGCTTCATATCCGTGACGATTTCTTGCGCGCGTGACCCGGTTCCCGTGACCTGGCCCAGCAGCAAGATGGTCTGGAGTACTCCTTCGAAGTCCCTAGGGAAGAGTTTGAGCGCAGGGATTCCCCTGGCGACTAAAGTGTCGACTTCCTGTTCTTCCACCAGCGCGACGACCAAATCAGGCTCCAGAGCCACGATGCGCTCCAGACTGGCATTGTGGCCTCCACCCAACTTAGCTCGCGAGGCGGCCTCGGGCGGGTAGTCCGAGTAGTCGTCAACCCCCACCACCCGATCGCCTGCTCCCAAGGCGAACAGAGTCTCGGTGTATCCGGGAGACAAGGACACAATGCGGCGCGGAGGAGCATCAAAACGGAACGTCCGTCCCAGGTCATCCTTGACCTCGACGCGCCGGTAAGCCTGACCCTGTCCCGAGGGGAATTCGGCTGCTCCGGTCGAGAAGCACGACGCCCCCGACTGAGAGCACAGACCGCCCGGGCCCAGCAACACCAGAAGCAAGCGAACGAGGAGACCTTGGTATGCCCACACCCTCCCGCCGTTTTGTCGCCTCGGGAATGCGTTCCCCAGCACCCGGTTTAGCATCGTGGGCAACCCCGGCGGCCAGGCTCTTCATCCTGCCGCCGTAAAGAATCCGTTTCCTTCAACCCAAGAAACCGCAGTTGCGTTCTCATCGCGGCCTCCAACCTTCACCACCGATGGTGATGGTGATTCCGCCGCGGAAGGTGAAGGGCAGAGAGGGATAGCCGAAGGCGGCGGTGTAATGCTCATTCAAGACATTTTCCGTACTGGCAAACAGCGTGACCGCAGAGTTGAGTCTGTATCTTCCACTGACGTCAATCTTTTGGTACCCGGCATTGAGATCGCGATTGGGAAGAAGCATGGTGGTGCCTCCGAACTGGTCGGTGAGAAAGGTGCTGTCATCCGAGCGGCTCACGAAATAGCCGGTCACCGTCAATCCGACCCGTCCGCGCGAACCATTGAGAAATAGGCTGCCCGCGTTCGGTGCCAGGCGAAAGGGCCGGCTTCCGACCAACGGCGAGCTGGCTCCGATGGGGATTGCGGGGAAAGAAGGATTGAAGACCGGGCTACTCGCAAAGGTCCGGGTAACCACGGGGTCCAGGTACGTATAGTTGGCCCCCACCAGGAGCCATGGTCCGAGGTGGGCTTCGCCATGCACCTCGCCACCCAAGGCCCGATACGATTCCGAATTGACCGTGGCTCCTCCGGCAGAACTGGCCGCCACGGCGCTAACGACGGGTTGCGGAAAACCCAACAAAGGCAGCGTGCTGCTTTCCAGGAACTCGATCAGATTGAAGAATTGGTTGTGGAAGAAATCCACACTGACGCGGGCGCGCCGGTGCCACAAGGCCTGGCTAATACCCGCATCATAACTGGTGCTTCGTTCAGGACCAAGAGGCGAAATACCGAACGCGGAGATCAAGGCTGGTCCGCGGGGCAAGCTCGTCAATACGGAAAACAAGGAGGATCCGGCATCGAAAATGCTCGGCTCCTTAATCCCCTTGCCGTAGTTAAAGGTGAGTTTGGTGTCGCCAACGGTCTCGTTGGTCGTCGGTTGCCGAACGTAGTACGCCAAGGAGACACGCGGAGTCGCAGCCACGCCAAACACCGCGTTGTCCTCGATTCCGACACCGGCGGTTGCATAAAGCCGCTGCAATAGGCTTCCGTGCCCTTCGAGAAAGTAGCTGAAATTATTTCTCACGGAGAAGGGGCTGTCGGCATACCCATCCTCGTTTTCATAACGGAACCCGCCGGTAACCATGAGGCTGGGCGAGAATTGATAGTCAGACTGAGCATAGATGGAACGCCGGGTCGTCTTCGAGTCGAAGGTTTGCGGAAAGATCTCACCGAAATCCAGGATGGCCCGGCCGGTTACGCTGTACCCGTTGGCACCTTGGATGGTAACCGTGTTCCCGATAAAGTTGCCTTCAAACGGCGTTCCCGCCGGTGCGGGATCGATGTAACCAAAGTTCAGCTCGGTGGATGCGTAGCGAACAAGGTTGTGCCATTGCTGGGTTGTTTGATTTTGGAAGGTTAGGCCGAAATACGTGTCGTGCTCGCCTTGCTCGGCACGATCAGCAATGCCGTAGAAATCGATTGCATTGGGATCGCCCAGGCCGACCGCGGTATGCCGGAGGGTGAAACGAAGCTCGGTGTTTCCGTTCATGGCCCATCCAAAGTTTCCTGCGTAGGTGGCATTGTGGAACGCATTGTTGGGCACATTGTTCTCGGTGTCGAAGCGCGCGAACTCGGAGAAGTAATCGAAACCGCGCATGGCTCCGGCTAAAGAAGCATCGTTTCGGTAAGTCCCGAAGCTTCCTGCGTCTCCGGAATAGGTGAACTGTGGGATCGTGGTTGTACCGTGCAGGCTGGTGATATTGATGACGCCGCTCAAGGCGTCGCTGCCGTAGAGGACGCTATTCGCACTCCGGAGGATCTCGATGCTGCTAACGCCGGTGCTCGAAATGTTGGCAAATTCCAGGCTCCCGCCGATGTCATTCATGGGAATCCCGTCGATCAGCACCTTGTTGAAGTCCATCTGCCCGCCGCGGATCGAAATCGATGTCGTCCCGCCCCTTTGCCCGGTCTGGACGACCTGAAGGCCCGGAACGATGCGCAGGTCCTCAAGTACGTCCAGTTTGTTGATGTCTTCGACCTGGGACTGCTCGAGCACAGAGACGGAAGCGCCCACCTGGGAGTCGGGTGTTTCCTTCCCCGTCGCGGAGACGACAACCTGCTGCGCGACGGTACCAATTCTCAGGGTCAGGCGCAAACTCTTCGCCCCCCCTGCGGCCACAAACACGGAAGGGCTGTCTTCGGTTTGAAAACCGGGGGCTTCGACCTGCACCCTGTAGCGACCCGCATGGGCAAGCCAAAATCGAAAAGCGCCTTCGGAGTCGGTGGTTGTGGATGCAACCGTCTGGCCGTTTTCGATGAGCCTGACCTTCGCTTTCGGAACCAGTCCACCGAGCGGGTCTGAAACTTCTCCCCGCAGGGTTCCCGCCGGATTTCCGAATGCGGGACTCGAGCAAAGCAGAAGCAAAACAAACCGTGCTAGGGACGCTCGCATTGCGCGCGGAAGAAACACCCCCATCTTGTCCTCCTTCGCCCTCGGAAGAGCGGACTCATGTTGTACTGAGCGGGCCGGTCTCCTGACTCGCGACGCGCTGCCAGCGATCTGCACCTTCCCACCCTAGAGGGCAGTGGCTTCTCGCAGATTCGTATCGTCGCTTACAGTTGCGGGGCAGTGGCGGCCTTTCACCGCGCTTCCCGTTTATCCCGTCAGCGGTTTCCCGGACTTACGGACTCCCGGCTTAAAACTCGATGCCTCTTTGGGCGCCGATGCCTTGCTCGAAAGGATGCTTGACTTGGCGCATCTCCGTCACCAGGTCGGCGATTTCTACGATTTCGGGTTTTGCATTCCGACCGGTGAGCACCACGTGCAGCATGGCCGGCTTCTTGCGCAAAAACTCGACAACGTCCTCGAGCGGCAAGAAGCCGTAACCGAGGGCATAGTTGATTTCATCGAGAACCACAACGTCGTAGTTGCCCGACAAAATCTTTTCTTGCGCCGCTCTCCAGGCATTCCGAACCATTGCCTTGTCGACTTCCACGTCTTTGCTTTCCCAGGTGAATCCCTTGCCCATGGGGCAAATCTCGAAGTTGTCCAGCTTCGGGGCGCTGCGAAGCTCCCCGCATTTCCACTTCCCCTTGAAGAACTGCAGCATGAGGACCTTCATCCCGCAGCCGGAAGCGCGCAAGGCCAGGCCCAGAGCGGCTGTCGTCTTGCCCTTGCCATTGCCGGTGTGGACAATGATCAGTCCCTTCTTCTTTCTCGCCCCCGCACCCGCACGGGTCATGGTCACTTGCATGGGTTGCCTACCCCGTTGGCGCGAGGAACCTCCTCGGCAGATTGCAGCCCACGAGACGATCGCGCACCCTGCGCAAATTGCACGAACGCGGGGGCTATGGCTGGATTCGAGAGAAAATGCAGGTGTAGGTAGCTGGCGAGAACGTTCTTGCGGCAAAAGCCTTCCGGCTCCTCGCATTTCGTCCTCCAGTTCTTTGCCCGATACACGCTCTTGAGGCGCCCGGCATCGCGAATCCTCGAACAATGAAAACTGTGTCCGCGCGCTTTGCTCCCCGCCGCTCCCAGCAGACAGTCGGAGGTGAACGACACTTCGGTGTAACCGAAGTTGACCAGCCTCTCGCTCATTTCGACCGACAACGGCAGCACCGCCGCCATGGGAACGGGAGGTCCCGTCAGGGTGACGATCTCGCGCGCCAGATACATCAGGCCGCCGCATTCGGCGTACATGGGTAAGCCCTCCTCGGCCATTCCGCGCACCTCCCGGATCATGGATTGGTTCGCCGCCAGCTCCAACGCGAACAGTTCCGGGTAACCACCCCCCCAGTAGACAGCATCGACCCCCGGCGGAAGTCCGGTATCGTCGAGCGGGCTAAACTCCACAATCTCGGCACCAGCCCTGCGCAACGCGTCGAGATTCTCTTCGTAATAGAAGGAAAACGCCTTGTCCCTCGCCACGCCGATCCTGACCGTGGCTCGCCGCCCGGACGGCACGGCGGCGTTTTGCCCAGAGATCGGTGCGGCTATCTGCAACAGAGCATCGAGATCGACGGTTTGCTCTGCCAGTTCACCGAAGAGAGAGAAGATTGAGCTCGGAACGGCTTCTTCGATCGCGGTCACGAGTCCAAGATGGCGTTCCGGAATCTCAATCTCCTTGCGCCGTGGAAGATACCCCAAGGGTCGCGTGGGCGTTCCGCCGTCCAGAGCCTCCTCTAAAAGCTGGTAGTGCGACGGCCCTGCCACGCGGTTGAAAATGACCCCGGCCACCTGCAGGGTCGGATCGAAGGTCGCAAATCCGTGAACCAGTGCCGCCGCGCTGCGCGCCATGGTAGACGCATCCACGACCAGAATCACCGGAAGACCCAGCCATCGGGCCATCTCGGAAGTACTGCCTGCATTCGACCGGCCATCGACTCCGTCGAACAGGCCCATCACTCCCTCGACAAGCGTAAGGTCAGCCGCTTCGCTGCCGCGAGAAAAAATTTCCCGGTTGGTTTCCGCAGACAACATCCATCCATCCAGATTGCGCGATGCCCGGCCGCTCGCGCGCGCATGATGGCCGCCGTCGATGAAATCGGGCCCGCACTTGAACGTTTGCACCACCAAACCGCGCCTGCGATAAGCCGCGATCAGGGCGAGCGCCACGGTTGTCTTTCCCACTCCGCTGGCGCTCCCTGCCACCACAAATCCCTTTCTCGCTTCAGTCATTGACGCACCGAACCACGACGCCGTAGCGAAAGTGATCGACCACGCTTAGCCCGCAGGGATCGACGGTGAGACGGAAAAGATTCCTGTCCGGCATGCCGAGCGCGCCGGCCAGCGCAACGCGAATCACGCCGGCATGGGTCACCACGAGAACATTCTGCGCGGGGTTCGCGGCTGCAATCGCACGCAACTCGCGCTGGATTCGCTTCTTGAATTGTCCGAAGCGTTCTCCGCCGGGAATGCGCCGAGCGTAAAACCGCTTCGCCCAGAGTCGCGCCAGCCGGGGAGACTGCTCGAGAATCTGCTCCCAGCAAAGCCCCTGCCACCTGCCGAAATCGATCTCCCGCAGGCCCCTTCGGATTTCGAGCCGCACTCCGAGCCGCCGCGCCGCAAAAGCGGCGGTCGAACGTGCCCGGCGAAGATCGCTGGCATAGGCGATCGTGATCTTATAGCGGCGCAGTTTTCGACCTAACGCCGGCAGCTGCCGGCGACCTTCTGCGGACAGCTGCGCATCGGCCTGCCCTTGGAATCGCCCTTCTCCTTCGGCTGCGGCATGCCGCACGAGAACCAGTCGGCACGCCGGTTGGTCAGGTCTGGTCCGCATGACGGCGCCCCCATTGCTCATGGAAAATCAGTTCCTCCAGGGGAAGCCTGGAGAGCCAACCTGCCGATTCCAGCTCAGGACGCGGAAGAAATTCCCGCACGTAGCCCACGCAGAGATACGCGACGGGAATGACATGTTCCGGGATGTGGAGCACTTCCCGGAGCTCGGCGGGATCAAAAATGCTGACCCAACCGACGCCAATTCCCTCGGCGCGAGCCGCCAGCCAGAAGTTCTGAATCGCGCAGCAGGTGCTGTATACATCCGTTTCCCGAATGGTATGCCGACCGAGCACATGAGGCCCATGTCGTGTCGGATCGCAAGTCACGCACAGATTCACCGGAGCTTCCAGGATGCCCTCCAGCTTCAGCCGCGAATACAACTCGCGCCGTTCTCCCTGGTGAACCTGGGCGGCAGCCTGGTTGGCTCGATCGAACACATGCTTTACCCGGCGCTTGACCTCGTCACTGCGAATCACGATGAATGACCATGGCTGCATGAACCCCACGGATCCAGCGTGGTGCGCTGCATCGAGCAGCTTCTCGATCAACTCCTTGGCCACTGCCTTGGACAGGAAATGGCCGCGAACGTCGCGCCGCTTGTAAATCGCCTTGTACAGCCCCCGCTTCTCCGCCCGAGAAAATTCGTGCAAGACAGAGCCCTGTAGCGCGCTGAATTCCCTCACCGCAGTATCACCCCCGAGAAGTAGACCGCCAGTTCGGTGATTTGAATGGTGGCGCCCAAGCAGTCTCCGGTAACACCACCGATCCGTTTCCGGTAATAGGCGCCGGTGAGCCCGACCACGCCGATCGCGACCATCAGCAGCCAGACGGTTCGCAGTTTCAGGAAGATGCCGGTAATGCCGGCGCATAGAATCGTTCCGATCACAAGGGAGCCGGCACCGATCCTGTGCGCGATCGGGCTTGCTTGGCCGCCCGCCCGCGCCGCAGGCAGGAAATAGGCGAGAGGCAACGTCGTCCAACGACTCAGCACCTGACCGGCCAACAGGTAGCTCGCGAACTTCTCCGCCGGCAGATTGGTGAGAAATACGAAGCGGCCGAGCAGTCCGAGGACAAGCGCGAGCGCGCCAAAACTTCCGATGCGGCTGTCGTGCATGATGGCCAAAACCTGTTCCCTCTCCCGACCTCCGCCCAATCCGTCTGCGGCATCCGCCAACGCATCTTCGTGCAATCCTCCGGTCACCACGACGAGATACATCAGAATCACCACCACAACAACGCTGCCGCTCAGGTAAGGAGAAAGAATGAAGTGGAGGAGCACGCCTCCTGCCCCAACCAGCAACCCTACCAAAGGAAAGAAGACGGTCGAGGCGGCGAGGCGGTCGGAGGAAAACCCTTCCCCCGGGGTCACCGGCAGACGCGTCAGGAATTGCGTCGCCACCAGGAAAGAGTTTGCCATTCCTCTCATGCCACGGCTCCACTGACACCCGCCGAGGAAAACGTCGCCATTTGGTTGAACAGGTTGGCCGCCGACTCGATCACAGCCATGGCCAGCGCAGACCCTGTACCCTCGCCCAGCCGCATTTCCAGGTCGAGGAGCGGACGTTGCGCGATGAGTTCGAGCAGGAAGCCATGGCCGGGCTCGATCGATCGATGGGCAGCAAAGAGGAAGTTTCCGACACGGGGCTCAAGGGCACAGGCCAGGGCTGCGCCGGCGGTCGAAATGAAGCCATCGACGACCACGGCGAGACGCCGAGCTGCGGCGCCGAGGATCAGTCCGGTCAGCCCGGCGATCTCGAGTCCGCCGACCTTCTGCAGGACATCGATCGCGTCGGCTCGATTGGGACGGTTGACCGCGATGGCGCGCTCAATGACCGCGATCTTTCGTGCCACCCCGGCAGAGTCCAAACCGGTTCCCACGCCCGTCACTTCGGATGCTGGCCTGCCCGTCAGCACCGCTGTAATGGCGCTCGCCGCGGTCGTGTTTCCGATCCCCATCTCGCCGGTCCCAATCAGTCTTGAACCCCGTTCGGCCGCACCCGCTGCCAACTCGACTCCCACAGTCAAAGCTGCCGCCAGTTCGTTTTCCTCCATGGCCGGTCCCCGGGCCATGTTGTGAGTCCCGTTCGCGACCTTGCGATCGACGAGTCGCGCGTCGAGGTCAACCTTCCCGTCGACTCCGATATCGACCACGATGACTTCAATCCCGAATTGCCGGCAAAGGACGTTGATGGCCGCGCCCCCCAGAAGAAAATTCCGTACCATTTGCCCCGTGACCGCCTTGGGATAGGCGCTCACGTTCTCCTCCGTGACGCCGTGGTCCGCAGCCAAGGTGAAAATTGCTTTGTTCTTGCAGTCCAGAAGGTCGCTTTGCTCGATACCCGCCAGCCGCACGGCGATCTCTTCAAGCCTTCCCAGACTCCCCCGCGGTTTGGTCAGATTGTCCAAGTGTCGGAGCGCACGCCTCTGCCACTCCGGCTCAATTGCGGGGATCTCGTCCGCGACCTCCTGGATGATCTCCCGCGGCGATCGGCGGCTATCAACCTCAACCATGGCCAAGACACTCCACACGATTGATTTCCCGTCCATTCGATCCAAGAACGTAAACGCTGCCGTTCGGTTGGGGAAAATCCCAGAGCCTCGCGATGGGAAGGCCAAACACCGAACACAGCAGAAGCGCGTTCACCGCGCCGTGGCTCACCATCACCACGCTTTGCGCCCTGCCCAAAGGCAAAACCCGGCGCAAGACGCGGGTGCTTCGGCGATACACCGCTTGCAACGGTTCGCCGGTTCGAGGCTGAAATCTCTCTGGGTCCCGCCTCCAGACGAGGAGTTCCTCCGCATGTCGTTCTCGAATCTCTGCCATCGTCATCCCCGTCCAGCTGCCGTGATCGATCTCTCGCAGATCGTGCTCGACAACCACAGCCCATGGCCGCGCCCCGCGGATCTCGAGAGCAGTGTGTCGGGCACGCAGCAGCGGGCTGGTAACGATCGACCCGATGGGCAAACGACGAAACCTCTCGGCCAACCCACGAGCTTGCCGTAGGCCGACACGATTGAGAGGCAGGTCGCGAATTCCTTGCAACCGATGCCTCCGGTTCCAATGGGTTTCGCCGTGGCGAACGAGATAAATAGGCATCCGGGATCACCTGCTCCTTGCGCGCGTTCCCTTCACCGTAAGTGGAATTCCCGCAATCATCAAAACGACCTGGTCGGCAATCTTGGCAATTTCCTGGTTCATCTGTCCGAGTAGATCTCGATACACTCGCCCCGAGCGATAGGCAGGGACGATTCCGCTGCCGACCTCGTTGGACACGACGATGACTGAAGCCCTCGAGGAGCGGATGGCCTGACACAGCTGCCGAGTGGCGATTCGGGCGTTATTCTTTTTTCGCATTGCGTTGGCCACAAACAGCGTGAGGCAGTCCACCAGCAGCAGGTCGGCCTTGCGAGACTCGCAAGTGATGGTCTTGTGAAGATCGAGCGGAGCTTCGACGGTCTTCCATGATGCCGGTCGCTCGCGCCGATGCCTGAGGATTCTAGCTCGCATCTCGGCATCGCTCGCACGCGCCGTGGCCAGGAAAGTCACGCGCCGGTAACGCGATGCCAAAACCTGCGCGTAGTGGCTCTTTCCGCTGCGTGCTCCACCGAGCACGAGGGTCACGCGTCTGGGGTGTAGCTCCATCGCTGGCGGCATCGCTACTGTCCAGTTTTGGAGGGAAGCAGACTTTGACGCTTTTTAAGCCAACACTCGAGTGCTTGGTTCGAAGACATCGCCATCGACTCTCCCTTCGAAGTCGATCAACTCGTTGGGGATGGTTGGTCGGTCTCCTGACTTGCGCATCTTCGATTCCGAGCCGCCTTCCCAGGAAACTCCCAGTGGCATCGTTCGCTCGAACTCTCCGTGCTTACAGTGGCGGGGCCGTGCCGGATTCTCACCGGCTTCCCAGATACACCAACCAGTGTTTCTTATAAGACAGGTCGGATATTCAAGTCAACGACTAATTCATACCGAACTACTTCGGGAAAACTCTTGTTTCCTCTTAAACTCTGATTCGGGGAGGCGCCAACGTCGCTGGCGGCGACTCTGGTTCGCTTCGGATGATCGGAGCAGGAATGGACGCGGCTCCTGTTCCCCGCTCGGGCGACTCAGCGTATCCTCGTCAGGGTGATTGGCGCCGAGGTGGCGCCTTCATAAACGGTTCGCGGCGGTCCCGATACCGGACAACACGGCCGAATCGAATTCCCCGAGTACACCGCCGTCAAGGTGTGCGCGCCGGGCACCAGCCGTGACGCGCGGAGCGGCAGACTGGCCACAGATTCGGTGGCGCTGGCCGGCACCAGCGGTCGGATTTCAAGCAAGGTCGAGCCCAGGAGAAACTTTACCGTGCCGCTCGGTACGCCCCCGCCCCCGGGATTGGCCGACACCCGGACCGTCAGGGTAGTCGCTTGACCAGGCCGGAGTGTGTCGGTTCCTGCGCGCAGATCCACGGTCAAGGAGTTGGCCACCGCCATGCCCGTATTTTCGTAAGCGCCAATATCGATCTTCGACCCGTGCTGTCGCGGATTCCCAATGAAGTCGGTGCGCCCATAGATCGAGTGCGGGGAACTACCGAGGGGATCACACCAGCCCACGCTGCAGGACAGGCTGGTGCTGCCGGCACCGACCGCGGGCGAAGCGGGAATGGTCGTAAAGTTGGGCGGCGTACCTTCCAGATGGACAAAGAGGGGGGAGGTGTTCAGGGAGTCGGCATCTTCCCCGCTCGAGCTCTGCCAGTTCGAAAAACTCGAGTACCGAGTCACGCCCCCCCACCAGATGGACGTGCCTTCGACGTAGCCCGCCAACGAGTGGTAGAGGTTCCAATTGAGCGTCGCCGGCGGGGCAGGGTAGCGGGGAGAAAAAGGTACGTAGCTGAAGATCCAGGTATTGAAGGCGCCGGCATAGACGATGTTGTTTTCGAAGATGACGCCTTGCTCGCGGCCCACCTGCCACTGAACCTGGAATTCACCAGTCGCGCCGCCCTCGGATTCGTTGCCGGGTTGGGTGGCGTTGTTGTACAGGGTGTTGTTGACGAAGACGTCGCGATAGCTGCTGCCTCCTCCATTGCTCTGGCCGCCCTCGCGGGAGGCGGCGGCATAGCCGCCGACGGAGTTTCCGCAGGCATTCGAGTTGTAGAACAGATTGTTGCGCACGGTAACGTACCGGCCGTAGCACGGCGACTTGCCTGTGGCCGGAGTTCCGGTATTGTCAGGGCCGGACCATTCGGTGCCATTGGGCAGGCAGACTTGATTCTCGCTGGTCGTCTCGATGCCGTAGTCCGCCTGTAGGATGACGTTTCGCTCGAAGGTGACATAAGCACAGCCGTCACAGTAGAGTCCGTCGGCGTCATACTCATAGCCCTCACCGGCATTGGTGATCCCACTGATGTTATAGATGGTGTTGCCGCTGATCTCCCCATACATGGCTTCGTCATAGCCGACCGGGCCGACGCCTTCGTATCCGATCGCGTCGATGCCGATGTTGTCATTGTCATGAACCAGGTTATTGGTAATGTGAAAATAGGTCACGTTTCCATCCACATTCACCGATTCACTGCTCCCAGTCCTTAGGTCGTAGACCTCGTTGCCGCTGATGATCAACTGCGCGATGGGAGTCTTCGAGGTACCGTACACAGAAATGCCGAAGGCGTTGCCGTTCGCTTCCGAGGTCGTCGTGATGTTGTGCACCCGATTGTTCAAAATCTGGATTCCTGTACCCGAACCCGTGATCCAGATACCCGCGGAAGTGAACGCAGGGTTGTTGGTCGTGTAGTTGCGGATTTCAAATCCGCGGACCACGATGTAGCTCCGGTTCACGATATTGATCAGGCCTTCGATCTCGTCTCCACTCGACGGCGGGTTCGAGGAACAGCAGCTCACCCCAGTGCCATCGATGATCGCCGTCTGTCCAGGGTAACTTTCGAAGGTAATCGGCGCCGCCGCCGTTCCCGAGGTCGGAAAGTTCACCGCCTCGTGGTACACACCCTCGAGCACGTAGACCGTGGCGCCCGCCGCGACCGAATTCGCCGCGTGCTGGATGGTTAACCACGGCGAGTCCATGGTGCCGCGATTACGATTGCTGCCTTTTTTCGACACAAAGTAGCGAGCCCCAATCTGTCCGGCAAGGGCGTGCGTCAGCAGTAGCACGACAAGCAGTAAGCCGAGGGGCCGGGCCGGGCCCGGGTTCCGCCCAATGGATGCTTGGAGTCGCATAAGCACTCTCCTTCTGAACCCCAGCCGCACAGGGCCACGCAGGCGGCATTCGGGATCTTACGAATGCTTCCTTTTACTTTCGTTCTGTGAGGTCTGTCAAGGGGGAAACGAGGGCGGTGCGACCCGCCGGGTTCGAAGGGTCGGAGAGGGAAGCGCTCCTGTCTCCACGGCTGCCGGCCGGTCCCGCTCGAAGAGGTGAGAGGTCAGTGGATCAGCGTTTCCTCTTCCTCCTCCGGCGGGATCACCACGGCGGCGGCCACGCGATCTCCCGGTTCGAGCTGCAACAGACGAACCCCTTGGGCGGCGCGGCCGGACTCGCGGATGGTGCCGGAATCCATGCGGATAATCTTGCCGTACTGGCTAATCAACATCACTTCGGAGTCTTCCGTAACCTGGGCAATGCCCACCACTTTGCCGTTGCGCTCCGTGGTCTTGACGTTGATCACGCCCGAGCCGCCGCGTCCTTGAAGACGGTATTCATCTGCCGGAGTGCGCTTGCCGTAACCGTTTTCGGTAACCGAGAGAATGAGGGAGCCTTTGATCGGAATCGTCTCGTCCGTGGCCGTCGCCTCGGGGACGCCAGCTCTGGCTCTTGCTTCTTCCGCGTTGGCTTCGGCTTTCTGTATGTCCTTGGGCGTAGTGGCCATGCCAACGATATAGTCGTCGCGGTCGAGCTTCATGCCGCGAACACCGAAGGCCGGGCGTCCCATGGGGCGAACATCCTCTTCGCCGAAGCGAATCGCCTGACCGTCGTGCGATGCCAAGAACACGATCTGGTCGCCGTCGGTCAAGGTAACCCCAACCAGCTCGTCCCCCTTTTCGATGCCGATGGCGATGATGCCACGCGACATAACGTGGGAGAAGTCTTTGAGCTCGGTCTTCTTCACCGTACCGTTGCGGGTGGCGAAGAATATGAATTTTCCCTCTTCTTCGAGGTCGCGTACGGCGAGCATGGTGCGCACGGTTTCTCCCGGCTGCAGGCCGACCAGGTTTCCGATGTGCTTCCCCTTGCCCGCAGCCCCCACGTCGGGGATCTCATACACCTTCAGCCAGTAGACGCGGCCGGTGTTGGTGAAGACGAGAATGTAAGCATGGGTCGAAGCAATGAACAGATGCTCGACGAAATCCTCGTCGCGGGTCTTCATTCCGGTTCGACCGGTGCCCCCGCGCCGTTGCATGCGGTAGGTCGAGATCGGCGTACGCTTGAGATAACCACCGTGGCTTACGGTGACCGCCACCTGCTCATCCGCTATAAGGTCTTCCAGATGGATTTCCGCAGCCTCGTCTTCAATGCGGGTGCGGCGCTCGTCCCCGTAAAGTTTCTTGACGTCTTCTAGCTCTTTGATGATCACCCCACGAACCTTCTTCTCTGAACCAAGGATTGACTCAAACTCCGCGATGTTTTCCCGGGTCTGGGCCAACTCTTTGATAATTTCGTCGATCGAGAGCCTGGTCAGGCGATGCAGCTGCAGCTCGAGGATGGCATCGGCCTGAGCCGTGGTAAACGGCCTCTCCGGATCAAGCTTGGGGGCCCGGCCGGTGATATTGATATCGATCTTCTTACCGGCGAAGTAGAGAACCAGGTTGTCTCTCGCGTCGAGCCGATTGGCGCTGCCGCGAATAATGATGATCACGTTGTCCAGGTGATCGAGGGCGGTCTTGTAGCCTTCGAGAATATGTTCGCGCTCCTTCGCCTTGGCGAGCAAGAAGGCCGTGCGGCGGCGGACGACATCGACGCGATGGTCGATGAAGTGCTGAATCGCTTGGATCAACCCCATTTCCCTAGGCTGGCCGTGGACGACCGCGAGCAGGATCATGCTGAAGCTTTCCTGCATCTGCGTGTGCTTGAAAAGCTGATTCAGAACGATCTGAGGCTCGGCCCCGCGCTTGAGCTCGATCACAATGCGCATGCCGTCGCGATCACTCTCGTCGCGAAGGTCAGAGACATCGTCGATGGTTTTATTGTTGACTAATTCCGCCATGCGCTCGAGCAGGCGCTTCTTGCTCACTTGGTAGGGAATTTCGGTAACGATGATGGCCTGACGGTCTTTGCTGAAGCTCTCAATGGCGGCCTTGGCGCGCATCATGAACCGACCGCGTCCGGTCTTGTAAGCTTCGAGAATCCCGCCCTTGCCGTGAATGATGCCTGCGGTCGGAAAATCCGGTCCCTTGACGACCTTCAAAATCTCCGTCAGCGGCGCCGCTGGATTCGTGACCAGCATAATGGTCGCATCCACGATCTCCGTGAGGTTATGGGGTGGAATATTGGTTGCCATGCCTACGGCAATGCCATTTGAACCGTTGACCAAGAGATTCGGAATCCGGGTGGGCAGAACCAGCGGCTCCACATTGGAATCGTCGTAGGTCGCAACGAAATCAACCGTGTCCTTATCGATATCGGCGTTGAGGTCCTCGGCCAGACGAGTCAGGCGGCATTCGGTGTACCGCATGGCGGCGGGTGGATCGTCGTCGACGGAACCGAAGTTCCCCTGGCCATCCACCAGCGGATAACGCAAGGAGAAGGTCTGCGCCATCCGCACCAGCGCATCGTAAAGGGCAGTATCCCCGTGGGGATGGTATTTGCCCATTGTCTCCCCGACGACTTTGGCGCACTTCACGAACTTGCGGTTGTGCAGCAAGCCCATGTCGTACATGTGGTACAGAAGACGCCGATGCACCGGCTTTAATCCGTCACGCACATCGGGCAGCGCGCGGCCGATGATCACCGACATCGAATAATCGAGATACGACCGCCGCATCTCCTCTTCAATGTTGACCGGTTGAATGTTGGCCGCACCACCTCCCCCGCCGGGGGGAGTTAGAGGAAGTTGAGGATTCTGCTCGTCAGCCATCGGTTTTGCTCTCGATTGGGCCTTATGGACTCCGCGTGGAATCTATGTAAGTAATTGTTTAGATTGGGCTTACTCAGTGTCCAAGCCTCTACCATTATAACACGCTTGAGCCGAGTACCTGCTCGAGGGGAACAACCGCGGGTGCCGAAAATGATAACTCGTACAAGACGAATGGGGTAAGGCGGGAATGGTCGGCGGAGAACCACGCTGTACCCGCTTACGCACGATCAAGGCTTACCGGTGAACGATGGGTGAATCTAGGGTCGAGTAACCACCACGTTGGGGCCAGCGGGTAAGACGAAGTTGACCCCGTTCTCCTGGTTTACGCTCAAGGTTCGAGGCAGATCGAGCGCCGCCAGTTCGACGGTCTTAGTCCAATAGCCGTCGCGCCAATAGTCCCCGCGAACGTACAACTTGCCACTGGCGATGACATAGTCCTCGACTTGCTCTCGATGGCCATCGCGAAACACCAGCACGGCGGGAGGAAGTTGAGCCTGGGCCGGTGACGAGGCAGCGCGAACCGCCGGCTTATTCATGCCGACGGGGGAATTGGATCCGGACTGCGAGTCATCGAGCGGTACGCGTACATTGTCGAGTGCGCTGCGGCCTTCGAAGCGCACGTAGTGGTCCCCTTGCCGCACGATCATCAGGGGCTCGGAAGGGGGCTGGGAAGGCGCGGGGTTAGGGTTGGATTGAACGATGACAATCGGCTGCGGCGGCTGGACCATGGGTTCCCATGCGGAAGAGTAGTCGGGGTAGAGTAGCGAGTCACCGAAGAAAACCAGGCTTCCCGGGAACCCTCGGTAAGGGCTGGGAGATCCGAACCGGACTCCGAATCCGGGACGACCGAATCCGTTGCCGCCGAATCCACCAAAACCGCCTCGCGCCTGCGGCCATGCGGCCACAGTCAAGGCCAGAAGAACAGGCGGGAGTATGGGCCATTTGCGCACGGCGATCCCTTTACGTGCCGCGGGCACTACTTACCGGCATCTGGAAGTCAATGCCACGTTCGTCGTTTTCCTTCCTGGTGGCGCCCAGGTCCAAATCGGTGAGTGGAATCTTCCGGCGAGCACCACCGCTCAGGTCGTAGAGCGTATTGCCAACAATGGCGTAGTTTTCGATTTCCATGCGCCGACCATCTTTGAAAACCAGCACGGTTGAAGGCTGGTTGGCGACCAGATCGGCTTCGCTCGCCGGCGGAGGAGAAACGGATGCAGGCGAGGCGGCGTCGGAGTCTGTGGTGGAAGGCCGCGCGGGCACGCCCGGGCCGCGACGATCGAAGATTGTAGGACCACCGTCATAGGAATCTGCCGAGGGGTCAGACTCAGCTTCATTGCTTGGGTCGTAGTAGGCGTAATAGGGGTAATAGGGCAGAACATAGACACCACCCCGAGGCAAGAAGCCGTTGTCTGGATGGTGGTGGTGATGACCATCAAATGGCTCGACCGAATGCAGATTAAAAAGTGGTCGGCTGTTGGGGAACGCAGGATTGAATCCCGGGGTGTAGCCGTGCGGGCCGAGCGAAGTGACGCTGGGGAAGATTGGGTTCCATGCATGTCCGCCAAATCCTAGCGAAGTGACCGAAGGTGGCGCGGCATTGATCTGACCTCGCGCGCTCACCAGCAGACCGAGCAACGCCACCAGCAAACACATGGACCGGTTCGGGCGTCCCATGCCACAATGATACTCCACATTCGAAGACATTGCGCCCTCCTTACTATTAGAACAGGAGTTCCGCTTCTAACGGAAAGCGAGCGCCGCCTCACTCCTGGAGATCTGGTAGCAAAGTGGCTGAGCGCACCAAGCCGGGTC
>JASHSL010000027.1 GCA_030040855.1 Terriglobales bacterium | reverse complement strand
AGGCTAGGCTATGCTATGCTATGCTAAGATTGGACTAGTCAGATTAACTAGTCAGAACATATTCTATGCGTGAGATTCAGGCCTCCGACGCCAAAGCCCGCTTGCCTCAATTGCTCGATGACGTCGAGCGCGGAGAAACGCTCATTATTACAAGACATGGCCGCGCCATCGCTAGAATCGTGCCCGAGGTGAATCGCCGGCAAGAGGAAGTCGACAGAGCTCTCGCCAGTATCCGCGAGCTTCGAAATCGAACCGTGAAGGTCACCCTCGAGGAAATATTGTCTGCCCGAGAGGAAGGTCGCAAGTACTGATGCCGTTCGTGCTCGACGCATCGATCCCTGCCTGCTGGGCCCTTCAGGATGAGCAAGACCCCAGAGCCGATGCCGCATTTGTCCGAATGAAAACGGAAGAAGCTGTCGTCCCGAGTCTTTGGTGGTTCGAGATCCGCAACATCCTCGTTGTGAACGAGCGGCGCAAGCGGATTACCGAGTCGGACACGGGCGTTTTTCTTCGAGATTTGGCAGGACTGCGAGTCCGGGTGGATCGGGAACCGGAGGAGAGTGTCGTCCTGAGGCTTGCGCGAACCCATGGTCTGTCCGTCTATGATGCCTCGTATCTGGAACTGGCGCTCCGGGAAGCGATACCACTCGCAACCTTGGACGCTCAAGTTATAGCGGCGGCACGCGCGGAGGGGATCTGGACTTATATGATTGAGAAGCGATCGTGAAGTGGACCGAGGCACCGGATGGGAGCCAGTTTGCGAGTTGAAAACTTGACCTAGATAGACCCGGCCCTCCTGACCGAGTAGCACCGCCCGAAGGCGTACCCGAGGAAGATCGAACTTCTCCGCCGGCAGATAACAGACCCGCGTCCTGTTCTCGGCTTTTTCCTCTCAATGACGGTCTTCCGGTGGGGACTGCAGCACAAAACTCAGGCCGCGACGCGAGTTTTCCACTACTGTTTCTTGCAAGTCGAGTGCCTCAACCGGAATATGGCTGCGCGTGCCGTCGGGGCTCACATACTCGATATATCCGTCTACCAGCCAATAGTCCGTCACCACATGTTCTATTCCGCTCTTCTGGATCAGCAAAAAGAAGCGGCGGTCGAGGCCCTGCCCGCGGAATTGTGGTGCAGGGTTGACGCCGCCGCGAAGGCCGCTCGGCACAGATGAGTCCGCATCCACGGAACTACCCGCCGGGGTTGTATCGGCGGAAACCAGCTTGTCAGATTCTTCTATAGCCTCGCCGCCAATACCAAAGTTGGCGAGAGATCCGTCAACACTTGAGGAGAAAAAAAACAGCGGCAGAACCGGCTCGAAGAAACATACTTGATTGAAACCGTTGAAGAAACACCCGGAAGATGGAAAAGATGGGAAGCGGCCGAAGAAAAAACTGGGATGATGTCGAAATGCAAAACAAACGGAGAAAGCTTTGCCCATCGCGGAGCTTGTAAACCGCAGTGGAGTGGGCTGAATATACGTGGATGGCAGCCGCTCAATCGGCGCCGCCCCCGTCCTCGGTTTGATTGCCGCTCCAACGCGCCGTGCTGATCGGTTGCTAAACCTGAAGTGCAACCACCCCCAATGATGTCCGCCTGTGTGCGCGGCACTGGTGTGCCCGCCTGAAGAGTGTCCCCCACCGAAATGCCCACCGCCCGCGTGGCCCCCGCCGCCTCCGTGCTGGGCCGCTGCCGGCAGGACGAGGCCTATCATCGTAAGCAGCAGGATCAAAGTGCGCCTACAGCGCGTAAGAACGGCGGTTCGGTTGGCCATAGCCTTCCTACCCCGGGGAACTTGTTCCCAGTTTACTCCTCGCCTTCACTCATTGAGCTCTCGCTTAATGGGCGCCGTATCCGTTTTCTTGTAAAAAGGCCGATATACCGCGTCTCACCCCGCAACTGAAAGTGAACCATCGCATTCCTCCATGGCCAGGCTACTCCCGCCGGCATTGGAGGAGGGAGTTCCCGCTTGATCTCATGGATCCTGAAGGAATAGGGCAGGTTGCCATCCTCGGAGCATCCCTTGGTGATGCCCTAGCGCAGGTCTTCGTTCGACGAGATCCGATTGTGACTGACCGAGCGGACTCCGAGCGTATAGTCGGCAACTCTGAAGTTGAGCCCCGCCCGTCAGGAGCGTCAACGGACGGTCTGCCCGTAATCCGGGATCGGATCGAGGACGACTCCGCGGTGGCGACTACATGTCAATGTGGATTGACGATTGACGCGGGCCGCGGACAGAGCTACGTTTCAGGCAAGCGGAGAGTCGGTGTCCGAGAACGCCAGCCATCAAATTCCGACGATCGTTACCCTCCGTCAGCTCACACCGGCTGACATCGAGGCAGTTCACACCCTTCTCTCGGATTGGACCGTCGTCCGGTATATGCTGCTGCCACATTGTGAGACTCTCGAACAAAGCCAAAAATGTCTGGACGAGCTGATTAGCGAGACTCCTGGTGGGGCTTGGACCTCGGTCGTCCGAGCGATTGAGGCTCTGGATTCCGCACCTCTCGTCGGGCTATGTGGAATCGCAATTTTGCACGGATCTGAGCAGGGAGAGATCTGGTATCTGGTCAGGCCCGACCAATGGGGCCGAGGAATAGCGCAACTTGCTGCAGGCCAACTGCTGAGGATCGGGTTTTCTGAATTGAATCTCCACCGCATGTACGCCACCTGTCTTCCTGAGAATCCTGCATCATCACGTGTTCTCGAAAAGATTGGAATGCGGAAAGAGGGCTACCAGGCAAAGAACCTGAAGATCCACGGTGTCTGGCACGACTCCTACCTGTATGCGATCCTCCGGGCGGAATGGGAGGCGGGTAGTGGCCGGGAGCGCCAGCCGAGCCAACCCCAATGACGAGCGGACCCGATCCCGTTTATCGCAGGTGATCTACCTGAGCTAACAGGAGCCCTATGGCGTCAAGGGGTTGCGCATGTTTGCCTGACGATCCGCCGCCAATTGCTTTAATCGCCGGAAATTCACTTTGACCAGAAACACCCTATTCGCGGGATGTCGTCCGGCTGGATTCCGAGTGGATTGTCGGCAATTACCGGCCAACCCTTCGAATCACATTCTAAGAACTCTAGCCGGAAAGCTTTATTCTCTTGCGATTGGGTTTTTCAGGAGAAGGAGCTCTGCTTCCGGTTCAGATCTTGGCGGGTCAGCGCCGGTGGCAGAGCCCCAATGAACTACGATTCTTTTTA
>JASHSL010000322.1 GCA_030040855.1 Terriglobales bacterium | reverse complement strand
GTTTCGAGGCCTGCTCAGCGTTCACTGCACGTTACGGCCTACATGCTCGCCAAGTCACCTAAGTGACCCTCTACACCAGAGGCTCCGACGGCTTCGTTTCCTCCACCGCCGCTCTGATTGCTTCCGGGTGGAGCGAACCCAGTTCCCGGGCGGGACTTTCACCCGCAGTCGTCCAGCGCCTTTCCACGGCGCACGTGAAATCGCCTGTTAGCAACAGATTGGCAGCACGATTCGGCTTGTCACTGCGGCATGCTGCTGCCTGCTTGCTCGTGCCATCGTTGATCGTTCACGCCGAAGACAAAAAGCCAGAACTGCAGCGGTATCTCCCCGAGGGCGGATGCGGCGGCGATGTAGGGAAACAGATGATGGGCGAGTGGCGGCGCCAGAAACATGGCCCAACCCAAACCAGAGATTGCTAGCAGTATTCCCAGAATGCGCGGCATGAAAATTGATCTAAAAATGAGATAGCCGATCAGGATGCACCAGACCCCGAAGAACACGAGGTAGAGGTCGAAGGCCTGAGCATTCAAATTGAGAAATTTCAGTGCCAGCTCCTGCAGCTGCGCCGTCGTAAAGGCACTCACCGAACACCCGCACTGCGCAAGAAGAGCAGCGGTGCCAGATAGAGCAGGCAAGTAACAGCCTGAATCGCGCAACCCACGAGAATGATGAATGCTGCAAATGCAGACAGCTTCCTGTTCACAGCTTTGAACAAGTCATAGAAAAGAAATGCCCAGGCGACATGGAACAGGACGCCGATGAGGGAGGATGCAAAACCCAACCGAAAGAACAACTCGTGGGCGATTGTGTTGTGAGCCGTAGCTGCGGCATCGCCAGCTACGACAAGCCTGCCGAGAACCAAGACTTGGCCCCACGCGGAAGTCAGGCCTTCGAGGAATTCACAAGCGCCGGCAATCCTGGCCTTGAATCGCGGCGAGACTTCCGCAATTCGTGGCGTAACCACAGCCGTGCTCATGTTCCCTGCTCCGATTGGTGACTCCGAGATCGCTCGACTGGAGCGCTCCTAATGATACGAAAGTGAGCCCAGAAAGTTTCCGCGATGTGAACCATGTGTTGACCGACATCACCTTCATCCATTCGTAACTGCTGCAAAATCCCCATTAAACTCGTAACCGGACCGTTACAAGTGTAAACGCGGGACTGATTACAATAGTTACCTGTTCGGCCATGGCGATTGCGGCAACAATGTGTCCAGCTCCACGCAAAGTATTGAAACGAAGGATGTGGCTTGATAGGCACTTGGAAATGGAGAATCGTCCTTTCGGTTGCAGTCGTTTTAGTGTCGATTGGAATGTCGCCAGCGTTCTTCAATCGCCTGCTTGCGTATAGTATCCATCTGTATTTCCTTGTCAGTTGCCTGAACGTCGTTCCTGAATCGGTTCTGAAAGCAACTTTCCCATATGAGATCAGACATCTGCATTGGACGCGGGGCTATTGGCCGCGTTTTATCTTTTGGGAATACCAGCTCATGGTTTTTTTGTTTTGGTGGTGGGTCGGGTGGAAAATCGATTTGAGGCTCAGTTCGAGCGACTGCTCGCGAAACGGGACGATTGCTGAGATTGTCGTCGGCCTCGGGCTGTCGCTTACGCTCTTTCTACGCCGTGATACGGAGTATCTTTATCCTTACCGCGACGCCGGGCGGTGGCTCATGATGGCGTGGAGTGCAGCTTTCCTCGGTTATTCAGTTGTTCGGCTTTCGCAATTGGTGAAAATGAGCAGGCAATGGCGGCTAGTGAAGTAATTTCTGCGTCCTAATCGTTGTGTTCTTTGGGGATGTGAAACTAATGTCGGATTTCCGAAGCTTATTGGCGGTCGCTCTATGCGGAACGTAGGTGTCAGCAGCTTGCACCGAGAACCATCCTGTCGAGTGCAATGCTGCCTGCGTAGCGGATGTAAAACGTGAAACAGCATCCTATAAGCCATTCGCAGGTGCGACCGAGGAGCAGTGGCAGGCCGCCTTCGCCACGGCGACTGCCGAGTTAGCGAAGGGCGACTGGGCGAAGCGATTTTCGGAAATCCAGCAGGAGTTTTGCCGAGCTCCAGGGAAAGTGGACTCGGCCAAGGTCAGGAGTCTGGAAAACGCTATGCTTAGCAAACGGACGTTGGAAACCAGCAGTAGTCATATCGACATTAACGCCGCTGTGTTCTGACCAGAAAGTGTTTCGGGTGCCAAGGCGCTGGCACAAATGCGAAGGTATGCCATCCTTAAAGTAAAAGTGCCGCAGATCATGTTATCTTGTTATGTTCCCCCAACAGCCCAGACTGCGGCACACTGATCATTCTCCCACGCTGGGATGTTCTTGTCGAAACATAGCCTTAACACTTACTGACCGGCCGTCAAAACGTGGAGTCGAGAAGAGGCGCAGTGACGTTAGTCTCCCGGTGGCAGTTGGTCAGGTTTTCACCTGGCCGCCTCAGTCCGGTTTGACGTGGTTCTGTTTCCTCTTGCCGGGTAGGCCCAGGGAATTGCACCCCGAGCCTCCCACAGATCCGGACGTGAACCTCACGATTCATCCGGCTCGTGCCACCCAAAAGAAGGCTGGCGCCTTCCGCCAGAAACGAGGAGTTCCTCCGGTTTCCCGTTGACTCCTTTCTGTCGTGGGTGACCTGCCCCCTTCGCTCCACGGGAATTACCCCGCTTCCTCGCTACTACGAAGC
>JASHSL010000321.1 GCA_030040855.1 Terriglobales bacterium | reverse complement strand
GACTCCTCGCTGGCCCGCCTCGCTATGGCGGAGCTCAGAAACGAAGGCTATCTCGAGGAGCAAGTTCGGGGGGTGGTACGACTCACTCCTCGAGGCTACGCGAAGCTTAGAAAGAATTAGGGCTTTCGCAAACGCCGCTCGCGCCCCTCTTGCCAGCGATCATCCGATAGGTTTGGTATCCCAACCGTGCAGGAAAGCCGCGCCTATCCCTCTGTCTGGGCTGCTCGTCCAGTTCCGATGGGCGAGGAGAAAGGCTAGGTCCCATTCGCAGCTAGGCTGGGGCAAGGACCCCATTGAACCCAGGATTTGACCCTTTTATGCCAGCAAAGAGCGCACCATTGCGTAACTCACCAGCTCGGCGCGGTTGCGAATGTGGAGCTTTCGATAAATCCGGGCGCGGTAGGTTTCAACGGTTCTTAGGGTAAGGTTCAGGTGGGATGCGGTCTGCAAATTCGTGTAACCCCGGGCAAGATCACCCAGAACCTCGATTTCGCGCTGACTCAGCGCCGACCGCTTTCCGGTCAACTTGGGACCCGAGTGGTGCATGGCCAGGACACTGCTGAGCCGCGGATCAATGAACCTTCGTCCGGCAGCGGTCGTGCGGACTGCCGCGATGAGCGCAGAGGAGGGAGAGTGTTTGACCACGTATCCGCGAGCGCCCAGTGCCAGCATCGACCTTGCATAGGAGACATCCTCATTGCTGGTCAAAATGACGGCGCGCGCATCCGGGGAGCTTTCGACGATATGACCGACGGCCCGCAGGCCGCCCGAGCTACCCTCGACGGGAACATCGAGCAACACGACGTCCGGTTTCAGCTCACGGAACTTCTGCGGGGCCTCGGCCAGGCATTCTGCCTGGCCCACCAAGCGAACGTCCCGGGCTGGTGCGAGCAAAAGACGAATTCCCTCACGCACCATGGTGTAGTTCGAGGCTAGCAACAAGCGAATGGACATGAAGTCTCCCCGGCAGGCCAGACTCCTTCTGCCTCACCTCGAGAACCAGAACCCAATGTACGACCGCGGTGTGGTCGGCGTGCCCAAGCCGCGTGGCGAGCCGGCTCGCGAGTCATTGGCAGGTGGTGCAGTTGGCCGGCACCTCCACACGGGCGGCGCGAATCGTGCGCACCGCAACCAAGGGGGGGCCGGCGACTTCTCTCCCCATCGTTGAATTCATCCAAAGCTCGCGCAGGTGAAAGTGTCCGTTCTGTTCGGCAAAAACCAGATGCGCCGAGCGCGAGTGGGATTCCGTGAGGATCCGCTCTGCGGAAATGCTGATCGATTCTCGACCGTGGCGGGCCCGCAGGTAGATGGTTTGACCGTCCCCGAACGTGATCAGGTACTTTCCCGAGGGGAACATGACCTGCTTGACCATGAAGTCAAAGGGAACCTCCACCGAGAGCCGTTGGAGTCCGTTTTCTGCCCTGAGGGGCGCCATCAGCACTAAGACCAGAATAGCGCACGAGACGGAACTCACTGATTTCATTATAGATCTCCTCCACCAAAGCTCTGATGGTCATCCCGAAATCACAAGAGAAAAGGACCCGCCGTTAAAGGCAGGCCCTTTTTGTTATGCAGTTTGAGCTGGATCACTCGGCACCAATCTCAACGTACTTGCTGTTGCCTTCAGCGACCATCGTTTGTTTCACGTTCGAGCGCAGCACTTCCCGACCGGAATGTCCACCGCCCCAGATTTGGAGTAATGAGTACTGATCACCCGCTTTCAAAAAGATCACGCTGGGGTTATGCGCGGTCTTTGGTGACTCGACCGGGTCGGTTAGAAACATCGCAGAGTCATGGGCACCCTCAATGGCCCATACACTGTTGTCGATACTGCCTAGCTGCTTAACGGTATAGTGTCCAGCCGGCAGGGTCTTGCCTTTGACGATGAAATTGAACGGAATGTCCAGCCGTAATTGATTTGCCTGAGCGACAGCCGGAAGACATGCCGCGACAAGCAGTGCAAAAAACAGGCTGACTTTGAAGAACTTCATAGAGACTTCCTCCTCAATGTATTCGCACCGTATCCCCGGTGCCACCCTTGAAGCAGATCCTATGGAAACGAAATGTTGCAGGCAAGGTTACGTTGGGCGGCCAATTACTGCCCCAAAGTTACGGTGGAAAACACGTCACCCGTTAGTGCCAACTCGCAATCACGTTTCACGGTTAGTTAACAGCATTTGGCAAAATAGGGAACAAGCTTCCCCTATCAGCTAGGTTACTGAGGCCAAGCCGCACTCAGTAAGGTGCAGAGCTTTGCGAGGTCGCTCGCGAGACGGCGGACTCAGGGGGCCACCAAGGATTCAAACGAGAAGGTCGGAGAGGTTCGCTGCCGGGGAAACCAAGTAACCTTCCCCGGGAACTTTCAAAAAGTGGAAAAGGCCGTGATATTGGTTATGCTCTAGCTACCAACTCCTGCGAGGGAGCCAGCAGCGTGGAGTCATGCACCATCACGGCCCTTGATGTAATCACTGCTTTCGCAGTTCCTGGCCCCAGCTACGTCCTCGCAGAGTAGCCGGCTTTTTCGGGTCAGGTCGTTCACCGAGTTGCCCCAGCGAACGGATCACCCAGCCTACTTCGGCCTGATCGTATGTTTTGAACCAGACCTTTCAGCCGTCGACGGGCGTCAAAGTAAATGCTTGCACTCAAAATGTCAACGCCGCTTTTTGGTGCAGACTGAAGAAAGCGTCTGTGAATTCTGTGTATAACAATCCCCTCAGACCCCAGGAGTTAGAGCTAGAAAAATGGCGAACTACAGTTTTTCCACAAGATCGTGCACAGGAATAACTCCGCACCAGAATTCACAAGAGAATCATCTTAGGGTCTTGACGGCCGAGCGCAAGTCAAGCATCTTGGGTTCAACTGAGTAAAGTTTCGGAATGTCAGCTCTTGTGGCCTACATCGATGGCGGCTCTCTGGGAAATCCAGGGCCGTCCGGTATTGGGGTCGTGATCGGTGGCGCCAGCCACGAAACCCTTCGAATCGCCAAGTGGATCGGCTGGCAAGACAACAACGTCGCAGAATATACCGCCTTGCTTGAGGCGCTGCAGTGTGCCATGCTGCTTAAGGCGCGCGAGCTGCACGTCTATTCCGACTCGGAAGTGGTGGTCAAGCAGATGAACGGGGTGTATGCCTGTCGCAGTCCGCGCCTCTACTCCCTCAACTGGACCTGCCGCAAGCTGGCCCACTGTCTGAAGTTTTCCATTTCTCACGTCAGCCGCGAAGATAACACCGAGGCCAACCGCTTGGCCAACTTCGCCGCCCGCAAGCGCATCCGAGCATAAAACCACCGCCCCTAAGAGCGGCGAGCCTATTCGGGCTGAACAACGATGAAACTGGTATCACCGCCCCGATTCACCAGCAGGACCAAGCTTTGCTTTCCCGCCTGCCGAATCAGGCGATCGTAATCGGATACTGAGTTCACCGGCTGGCGATTGATCTGCTCAATGACGTCGCCACGCCGCAAATTGGCGTCCTCCGCAGGAGAGCCGGGCGGAACCTCAATGACGACCACTCCTTGAACCTCGGGCTTCAGCCCGAGCTGCCGCCGGATTTCGGGCGTGAGCTCATCCACGTGGACGCCACGCATCGGGCTGCCTTCCTCTGCCCCGCCGGGCGCATTCGCCGCGTTCTTGCCCGCTGGAGTCTCTCCCAGCGTGACGCTCACCTCGCGCGACGCTCCCCCGCGGTTCACCTTGAGGTGCACGGTAGTTCCCGGCGACATGGTTCCGATTTTAAGGCGTAGGTCGTTAGGTCCGTTAACAGGCTGGCCGTTGATCTCTTCAATCACATCGCCTCTTTGCAACCCCGCCTTCGCTCCCGCACTATTCGGCTCAACGTCACCGACGAGAGCACCCTTTTCGGGCGAAACATTGAAAGCTTTGGCGAGATCCGGCGTGACCTCCTGAATGACGACGCCCATGTAACCCCGGACTACCTTCCCGTGCTTCAGGATCTGATCCATCACATATTTCGCCATATTAATCGGAATGGCGAAGCCGATACCCTGATTTCCACCTGAGCCGCCGGAAAGAATTGCGGTGTTGATGCCGATCAACTCGCCCCGGGCATTGAGCAGAGCGCCCCCCGAGTTTCCAGGGTTGATTGCAGCGTCGGTTTGTATGAAGTCTTCGTAATCTTCGATATCGAGCTGGTTCCGCCCCGTGGCGCTGATGATGCCCATGGTGGCCGTTTCCCCAATGCCGAAAGGATTGCCAATGGCGAAAGCATAATCACCCACCTCCAGGGTGGAAGAATCACCCAGCCTGACTGTAGGCAAGCCGCTTGCGTCGATTTTGACGACTGCCAGATCGGTCTTCGGATCCGTGCCCACCACTTTCCCCGAGAATTGGCGCTTGTCGGCCAGCATCACCTTGATTTCCGTAGCTTTCTCGACCACGTGGTTGTTGGTCAAAATGTGGCCATCCGGGCTGATGATGACGCCCGATCCTAGGCCTCTCTCGCGCTCCTGCCGCGGGTTGCGGGGCAGCTGTCCACCGAAAAACTGCTGAAAGAACGGGTCGTTGAAGAAAGGCATCTGCGGAACCTTCACCACTTGCAACGACACAATGCTCACCACCGCCGGCAGAGCGGGCTGCAAGATGGAAGCGAATCCCATGCTCTCGGCGGAAGCGGCGTTCCCCCGACCCTCAACCTGACTAATATAAACTGGCACTTCGTGAGACCGTCCGAAAACAGGGTGCCCGGACCAGGTCATGCCCAGGCCTAGCGCAATTCCGGCCACGAGGATACAAATCCCGATTGTCATCGCAACAGAGTGGCGCATCTGGATAAGTCCTTCCACAGTGTTCTCAAACCAAGAAATGTTCCGACACCATCGCCCAGTGGGGAGACGCGTAGACCAGGGACCTAGATGCTCAGTCAAAACAAAAGGTTCATTTCTAGTTCTGAATCGGCACCCTGACCCTTGTTGCAATCGCCTGAGCCCTGGCACCGCACCTTCCTTGATCTCCGTCGAGCCCCAGGCGCCGCACGCTTGAACTTATATATTACGCCCCTATATTACGCCCCGTGGACCGATGGCGAGGGACTTCAAAATCAAAATCAAAGTCGAACTGCAGCCCAGAGGTTCGTGTCGAAGGCACCCTGGCCAGGCCTTATCGACGCCATTCCCCATCGCGCGGGGAAATGCGTTAAAAACCTTGTGCCTAATCGAGAGTACCTAGAGCCGACAGAATCCCCCGTCCGCGTCGTGAGTATGAGGGAACCACCCAGGCGCTTCGAACCCCTGGTCGATCTTTCGCCGAAGCGATCCTCGCTAGATTTTGCCGTGGGCGGGGTTGGTGCCGATTTTGAAATCAGGAATGGGACGGGGCACAACAACTTCCGCCCCCCCGACGCAGCAGGAGGCTGAGATCAGCGGCGAGCCAACTCGCCAAGGGTGGGAGGGCCGTCCTCCTGCTGCAGGGAAAGTCCGGGTGTCACACCTGTGACACTTTGTCACTTCTGCGTCTTATACTAAGCTCTGGTCTCAATTGTCAAGCCTAAATCGGCAGCGGATTTATCCAATCGTGATCGGAAATCTGCGCCCGCACCTGCCCAAGTAACGTTTGTGACGTTCAGCTTGACACGGTCCTACTTCTAACCGATTCTATGACACAAACGGAGTGAGCGGTCACAAAAAACTCGCCGACAGTTTGAGCTGGGATCAGAGGATTCGTTTCCTGCCGCCGAAGCGGCGGGAACTGCTTCGCCCGGTGCTCGAGGACCCGCGCTCCTTCCTGTTTCTAAGCATACGCGCACTCGCCGAAAAGCTAGGCACCGACACCGCTACCATGTTGCGCGCGGTGCGCGGGATGGGGTTCTCCGGATATCCCGAGTTCCGCAGGTATCTGCACGAACTGGCCATCGCCCACGCTACTTCGCTCGATTCCATGCTGGCGGGCCCGGCTCGAGATTCCGATATCCCCGCCCACGTCCGTGATTCCCTCGACCAGGATCAGAAGAATTTGACGGCTCTCCGCCATTCGTTGGATCGAAAGCGTTTGGCGCACTTGGCCAAGAAGGTCTGGTCGGCACGACGAGTCGTCCTGCTCGGCGGGGATCTCGCCGCCTGCTTGGTGCTGTATCTCGAGCACCACTTCGTCATGCTGGGCCTGCCGGTCTTTGTCGCAACCAGCCCTGGCCGTGTCGTACATCTCGTGCGCTCGGTGAATCGCCGGGACCTGGTGATTGCCATGAGCTTCCATCGTGGCCTGCTGCAAACCGTGGAGGGGATGCGGCAGGCGAAAAGCAAGGGCGCATACTGCGTCGGAATCACGGACACTTTCCTATCACCCGTGGCTCGCTTTGCCGACGAGAGCTTTCTCGTGTCGGTCGAGACCTATCATCTGGGCGATTCATACACCGCTCCCATGGCGCTGCTCGATGTTATCTTGGTGGCGTGCGCCAATTATCGCCGCTCCAACACTCTGCGGCTGGTTCGACTCGCTTCCGAGGAGCAGCGGGCTGGCTTCCGCTGGTACCAAGATGCCTAAGACAGCGCCCCTTTCGTAGGCAGGGTTCCCAGGAGGTGTGTAGCGTGCGAATTGAAACCATCGTTCTGCGCGAGCTGGCGATGCGCTTGAAAGCTCCGTTTGAAACCAGCTCCGAGGTGACGTGGAATCGCCGCGTCCTGCTCGTCGAAGTGGGCTGCGATGGAGTGATCGGGTGGGGCGAAATTACGGCCGCCGAAGAACCCTTCTACAATGCCGAGACGACTGATACCGCATGGCATATCTTTAAAGATTTCATCGTGCCGGCGGTGCTAGGGAAGTCGGTGCAACACGGGGCAGAGATCCAAGGGCTGCTGGCTTCGATCCGAGGGCATCAGATGGCGAAAGCCGGCCTGGAAAATGCGCTTTGGGACATTGAGGCGCAGCAGGAGGGCATACCCTTGGCTCGATTGCTGGGCGGGACACAGGCAGAAATTCCCTGCGGCGCGTCGATTGGGATCCAGGAGTCCATCCCAGCCTTATGCCGCAAGATCGACACCGAGCTGCGCGCCGGCTATCAGCGCATTAAGCTGAAGATCAAACCGGGCAAGGACCTGGATGTGATCGGTGGTGTCCGCGCTCGCTACCCTGAGATCAATCTGATGGTGGACGCCAACTCGGCCTACGCGTTGCAAGACCTAAACCGGCTCCGGTCGTTCGACCAGTACCATCTCACCATGATTGAGCAACCGCTCTCCTGGGATGACATCTATCAGCACGCTGTCCTTCAAGCACAGTTAGAGACTCCCATTTGCCTCGACGAGTGTATTCATACCCCTTCCCATGCGGAAGCGGCGATCCAACTGCGGGCTTGCCGCGTGATCAACATTAAGCTGGGGCGCGTGGGCGGACACAGCTTAGCCAGGCAGGTGCACAATGTGTGCTTGCGAAACTCGATCCCGGTTTGGTGTGGTGGAATGCTCGAATCGGGCGTGGGCCGCGCGCATAATATTGCCATGTCGGCTCTCCCTGGATTTGTGCTTCCCGGAGATGTGTCAGCCAGTCAGAGGTATTGGCACGAGGACATCATCGCACCAGAAGTGGAAGTCAGCGACCACGGTACGATTAAGATCCCCAACCTCCCCGGTTTAGGCTACGCCGTCCGGCGCGAGCGAGTCGAGGCACTCACGGTTCGGCGGGAACATTGGACCACCGGCGTCAGGTCCATCCTGCCGGTCATGTGAGCCTGTCCCCAGGTCGCCGGTTTGAAAACGACAGTGCCCCGGCCAAAGACTTAACCGCCGCTTCGGCGAAAGCCAGGCGAAGACAGCCGGCCGCGCAACCGGCGGTCTCTCGCCCGCACCCAGCACATCCGCGCCCCGCAAGTCCTTCAGGAACGAGAGCCTACGATCACCGAGAAAGTTCCCCCCGGGCGGCTGCAGCCGCTGCCCACTGTTACCGAAACCGCCACGGGAGCGGTTCGACCAGGATTCGGCCCGGAACAGAGGGGCCTGCCTTGGAACCGGGTCCGGAAACGGAATTTACATCCGGCCAACTTGTCGGCAGATTGTAAAAACATTGTCAACAAATGGAGGCCGCCTACGCCTAACCGTTTCATAATAGTAAGCTAGGAGGATTCAAGATTGGGGCGGAAAGGGAATCACGGTCATGCGCACCGACATTAACCAGGAAGCGGGTTTTCAGCGTGCCTCCGGCACCCTCTCGAAGGCCCTCCCACCCCTCCCGCAGGCGAACACCAGCAGCCTCGAGCGAATTCTTGTGGTCGAAGATGATCGTGCGGTACAAAAGGCGCTCAAGCACCTTTTCCACAGCGAAGGGTTCGAGATTGAGATCGCGGGAGACGGAAAATCGGCGCTGGAGGCTTTTCATAGGGCTATGCCTTCGGCCATTGTCCTCGACCTGCGGCTGCCAGTGATGTCAGGACGCGACGTTTGCCGGGAGATCAAACAGCAAGCTCCGTCGGTTCCCATTATCGTCCTCAGTGCGGCGAGCGACGTTTCCGACAAAGTATTGCTCCTCGAACTGGGCGCCGATGACTACGTCACGAAGCCCTTCAGCCCGCGTGAACTGCTGGCTCGGGTGCGGGCAGCGTTGCGACGCAACCTCCGCAAGGACCCTTCCGAGCTGGTCTGTTTCGATGGAATTTCGATCGACTTCAGCAAGATGGAAGTCATGCGCGATCGTGAGCCGGTGGGGTTGACGGCACAAGAATTCAAGACCCTGAAATTCCTGGTGCTGAACGCCGACCGTGTGATCACGCGCGACGAGTTGCTCAACGAGGTCTGGGGTTATCAGAACTACCCCAGCACGCGCACGGTCGACAACCACATTCTGAAGCTGCGGCAAAAGTTGGAGAGAGATCCTCCCCACCCCAAGCATTTCCGCACCGTGCACGGGGTAGGTTACAAGTTTGTGCGATGACTGCAAGCCGCGTCCGGCACATGACGAGCCATCGGGACTGGAGGGGAACTGAGCATGATGAAACTTCGTCTGCGCACCAAGTTTCTGCTCTCCATGCTCCTGATTTCGACCAGCCTGACGGTAACCAGCCTTCTGCTGGTGCGGCACAGCGTTCAGTCCCAGGTCAAGAAGGGGATCGTCGCCGACCTTCGCGATTCGATTAGCACCTTTCAAAACTTCCAGCAGTTGCGCGAGCTGACTCTGACCCGTTCGGCGGAGCTGCTGGCCTATCAGCCGCTGCTGCGCTCGTTGATGACCGCACCCGACGAAGCCACCATCCAGGACGGTTCCACCTCCTTGTGGCGATTGGCCGGCAGCGACTTATTCGTGTTGTTCGACCGATCCGGCCGAGTCGTCGCATTGCACGCCACCACTCCCGGCTTTTCCCGCGAAATGGCGCAACAGTCGCTGGGCATTCCCTTCCTGCAAGGAGGGACCTCGCAATGGTGGTCGGGCTCTCAGCATCTCTACCAGGTGTTCATCGAGCCGGTCTATTTTGGTTCGGCGTCAGAGGGGCGTCTCCTAGGCCTTCTGGTTCTGGGTTACGAGATCGATCAGACGATCGCGGCCCAAGTCAGCCGCATCGCCGCCAGCCAAGTGGCTTTCTGTTACGGCGACACCGTGGTCAAGAGCACGCTCAG
>JASHSL010000320.1 GCA_030040855.1 Terriglobales bacterium | reverse complement strand
GAGTGGAACTTCTCCACGATTGGCCACCCCCCGGATTCCGCATCGGCGATCACCGAGGATGTGTTTGCACCGAGCGTTGCCGGGTCTACGCAGCCATTTCTCTTCGATCACATCAAAATCAGCAATGGCATCCTGGTCTTGCCTGCGACGGGGACGGCGCAGACCAAGGAATCGAGCCGGATCACGCTCGAACACATCGACATCGATCTCGGAAACGTAGGCTTGGACCGGGTCCTGTCCTTCGTGGTTTCCAGCCGTATGGCCGATGGCGGCAGGATGCAGGTGCGAGGCGATGCGGGGCCGGTCAGCCAAGACGACCCAGGGAAGACCCCATTTCACGCCTCGATTCATGTGGCCGGCGCCAACTTGGCTTTGATCCCTGAGTCCTCCGGGCTGAGCGGATGGTTGAGCATGGACGCTTCGCTCGCCTCCGATGGTTCGACGGCGCACAGCGAAGGCCGGGGCCGGGTCGAGAAGTTGCGTCTGGTCCGTACGGGAACTGCGGCCAGTCAGCCGGTTTCCTTCTCCTATGCCACCGAGTACTCCCTGGCAACGCAGACGGGCGTACTTCGCCAGGGAGAGATTTCCCCGGGCAAAGGCAAAGCGCAGCTTTCTGGAAACTATATCCTGCGCGGAACCGCCCCCGTTGCGCACCTGAAACTGAGCGGCTCACAGCTTCCGCTCGAAAGTGTTCAGGCGATTCTGGCGGCACTCGGGGTCCAGCTTCCGGCGGGCTCGGCGTTGTCCGGCGGCACCGTCACCGGCAACGTCTCCGTGGATGGACGGGTGGATCGCCCGCTTACGACCGGAAGCGCAGAAATCGATAATGCCCGGCTGGAAGGCTTCGATTTGGGCTCAAAGCTTGCTTCCATTCCCGGGCTTAGCGGACTCGAGTCCGGGGCGGACGTGGGGATTGTGACCCTCAGCAGCCAATTCCGGATCTCGCCTCAGGTTACGCACATCAGCAATCTGAAAAGTGAACTCTCCGGCATCGGGAGCCTGACCGGCGGGGGAGACATCGACGCCGCCAACCGTCTTCAGTTCAAAATGGTGGCTCACCTCTCTTCCCCAACCGCCTCGGTGTTGAAGCACATCGGTTTAGGAACTCTGCCGAAGGAGGTTCCCTTCAAGGTGGAGGGGACGACTTCGCTGCCGATCTTTCTGCCCGATCTCTCGGGCCTGGCAAGGAACATGGCAACCAATGTCGTGACGGATGCGGCCAAGAATGCGATCGTGCCGAGAGAAGCTGCGCCGAACCACGAGCGAAAGAAAGGGCTCTGGGGACGGATTTTTGGCCACAAGGAAACCGCGGCTCTCAATGCAAAATACTGAGCTCGGCCCGAGCGGCCGCCGCTCACCCGGCGCGGCGGCCATTCTCTGAGGCGGCCTGGGCAACAATCCGGTCAACCTTTGAAACCAGCAGGCCGTAACCGGCGGCTTGCGCTCTGGACCTAGCTTTCCCTAGAGTTGCCTTGGCGGAAGAGCTTTGGCCGATGGCAAACTGCAATTCGCCGAGGCTGATCTGGGCCTCGAGCGCGAGCCCAAGGTATCCGCGGTTTTGCGCCTGCTCGATCGCTTCTTTGAGACCACGCAGGCCAGAGTCGACTTTGCCGGACCGAGCGTTAACCTCGGCGTTCACAATCGAAGACTTCAGCCGGACGCTAAAATCCTGACTCTTGGCGGCGGCGTCGCGGAAGGCCGCAATCTGTCGCTCGGCGTCGGCAGGTTTTCCGCCAGCCAGCAGCACCCTGGTCAAAAGCATCGTCGCCAAGATCTCATCATCCGTACTGCCTTCCTTGTGGAACTCTTCCCGCACTGGGCGCAGGAGAGAGTCAGCTTCCGCCAGGCGATTTTCCTCGAGCGCAAGATTTGCCATCGCGAGCTGGGTTTCCGCTACCGTTCCGTTCTCCCCAATTTGCTTGCGAATCGCCAGCGCCTCCTCATACTTACCCTTGGCCGCGGACAGTTCTCCCTGAAGGGTAAGCACATCGCCCAAGCCGGCGATGGCGTACGCCGCGCCGCTTAGATCTCCCATCGATTTCGAGAGATCGAGCGCTTGCTGGTACATCTGGGTGGCAGCCGTCAGATCCCCTTGCATCCGCAAGGTCTCACCCAAGTTGTAGATGGCGGTAGCAGCCCGTTCCTGGTCACCGATCTCACGCGAGGCCGACAGCGCCTCCTCGAGCGTGTGTTTCGCCCCCGCCAGGTCACCCAGCCGAAAGGCCCAAGTTCCGATATTTCCCAGCACGGCTGCGGCACTGTGTTTATCGCCGATTTCGCGAAAGGTTTCAAGCGATCCTTGAAACATTTTGATGGTGCCGGCCAAGTCTCCTTGTGCGCCAAGCACATTTCCCAAGTCGTTTAAGGTCGTCGCCTCCCCTCGTTTGTTCCCGGTTTCACGCTGCAGGGTCAGCGCTTGTTGGTAAGCCTCGCGGGCTGCGGAGAAGTTCCCTTGATCGAAGCGCACGATTCCCAGGATGGTCAGGGCCTCTGCCACCTCCGTGCGCTCCCCAGCGGCAGAGGCAATTTTGCTGGCCTCTTGCGCCGTGGAGGCAGCCTCGTCGAGCTTCCCCTGTTTTTCGAGCGACCGGGCAATGCGATGGAGGGCGCCGATCAGGAGCCACTGCGCACCAATCGTCTGCGCCCGGTCCCCGGCAGCCGTTGCCGCAGCCTGTTGTTCCGGGTAGGCTCCCTTCACGTCGAATACATCTGCTTGCTCTAAATCGATGCGCGGATCGTTCCCGGCTGGGGACGGAAGCCGGCGCAATTGGGCGAGCGTAGCCAGGGCCTCATCGACCGTGCGGGCACGTTTTTGCGCGTCCGCCAGGCGTAGGCCATAGTCGAGGTTGTCGGGAAAGAAATCGAATAAGGTGCGATAAATCTCGACCGCCTTATTCCAATTGTGATTCAACGCCCAGTATCGGCCCCCGATCCAAAGCCTCGACTCGCGAGGAAGTTCGGCTGAAAGATCCAGGGCTCGCTTCGATTCGGCCTGTGCCTTGGCATCATAGCCTTGCATGCTCCAGGCATCGGCCAGGGCCGAATGGGCCAGTGCGAAACCGGGATCGAGAGCAAGGGCCCGCAGCAGGAGTCCGGTCGCGGCCCGAGCATCGAGCACCCGGAACCTCGCCAAGCCTTGCGAATACAGGCGGACCGCTTCGGGCGTCGATGAGAGCGAAGCCCTGGCCAGCGTCTCTTCTCCCGGAGTCTCGGCTTCCAATCCCAGTTTTGCTCTCAGGTCCGCGCCCGCGCGGGTGGCAACCTCGTCCAGGGCACGCTCGCTGCCCTTCTCGGAAACGCTGGCCAGGATCTCGCCCGACTTTGCATCCTGCAGACGCAGGTCGACACGGATCAAGCCCCCCGAGGTGTTGCCCAGATCCAAGTACGATCCCAGCACAACGTAGTCGCTGCCCACATACTGCCGCAGGCGTTTCAGAGTATCGCGGGCGAGCGTGTCTTTCCCGGAGAGAGAGAGATCGGCAGCCGCCCGGGCAATCGTTTCTCCTGGCACCGTCCGTAGTTTCTCGCCTACGGCCAGTTCCGTCGTCAACATGTCGGGCAGAGCGGTCGATACCCATTCGGTTTCGCTGCGTCCGGATAGATTTCGAAAGGGCAACACAGCTAGCGAGGGACGCACTCTGACGGGCCGTTCTGCGACGGTCGGGGGCGGTAGGAATCGGCGGCGGATGGCAGGGTCCAACCAGGCGATGGCGGCCACGGCGACGATTCCCGCCACGATCGCCGCCAGCCATCCGGCGACCTGCCGTTTGCGGCTGGAAACTTCGATCTCACCCCGCAGTGCCCGAGCAACCTCGCCGCCATTCTGGAACCGATGGTTGGGTTCGCGCTGCAGACAGCGCAAGATGACCTGCTCCCAATGGCGGTCGAGATCGGGCAGTAGTTCCCGCGGCCGCACGGGGTCGGCCTGCAGACGTTGCACCGCCATCGCCAGGGGGGGTGCGTCTGCGAACGGCTGCGCACCGGTTACCATCTCGTAGAAGACCAGCCCTAGGGAATAAACGTCAGAAGCCGGCGTGAGCGGTTTGTTCTCCACTTGCTCGGGGGACAGATAGGCGGGCGTACCGAACCATTGTCCGGGCTCCGTGAGCATCGTAGGCACACCGGTACCGGCCGTGGTCCCGAGCGCCAAGCCGAAATCGGTGACCACGGCGCGGATTCCTTTGCTGGTGGGAACCAAAACCACGTTGCCAGGCTTGAAATCGCGATGCAGCACGCCCGCGTCGTGCGCGGCGCCGAGCGCAGAAGCCATTTGCAGCGCGATCGGGAGAGCCTCGACGGCGGACATGCGCGGGCCGCGGCGCAGGCGCTCGGCGAGGGTCTCTCCTTCGAGCAGCTCCATGACCACGAACACCAGGCTGCGGCCTGGGCCTCCAGTTTCGCTGGCCCGGCTCGCGGGATGGCGAAACAGGTCGAAGATGCGGCAGACATTGGGGTGCGTTACCTGCTTGGCAAGATGAACTTCCCGCTTGAAGCGCTCGAGGATGCGGTCATCTTCGAGAAGCTCGGGGCGAATGGTTTTGAGCGCCACGCGTGCGCGCAATTCCATGTCTTCCGCCGCATAGACTTCTCCCATACCCCCGCGGGCCAAGAAACGCAGGATGCGAAAGCGCTCCGAGAGAAGCTCTCCCGCCGACAGAGACTGGAGCGTCGAGGGGGACTCCGCCAGCGGAGTCAACGGAGAAGAGAGGAAATCGCCGGCCTCGCTATGGCTGGCGAGCAATCGCTCCACTTCCTCGATCAGCAGGGGATCATCCTGGCACTGCGCAAGAAACGACGTTCGATCCACCGAGGGCTTTTCGAGGGCGGCCTCAAAGATCGCCTTAACCCTCTCCCACTGTTCTGGCGTCAGTTCCATGGCGCTTCTTGATGTCTGCGTACAACCAAGCCCGGGCTACGCTCCAATCGCGTTTGACCGTCTTCGAGGAAACCTTGAGCACCTCGGCGGTCTCCTCGATATTCAGCCCTCCGAAAAACCGCAGCTCCACGACGCGGGCTTGCCGAGGATCGACCTTCTCCAAACGCTTGAGCGACTCGTCCACCGCCAAGATTTCGGCCGACTGCTGCTCGGAAAACACCAGGGCCTGATCGAGCGACATCTTTTGCTGCACTCCTCCGCGCTTTTGCCGGAGATGGCCGCGGGCGTGGTCGATCAAAATACGCCGCATCAATTGCGCCGCCACCCCAAAAAAATGGGCGCGGCCCTGCCAGTCGACCGACCGCTGTGCCAGCAACTTCACGTAGGCTTCGTGCACCAGGGCGGTTGGTTGCAGGGTATGGTCGGGACGCTCGCGACGCATGTAGCCGGCTGCCAAATGCCGCAATTCGTCATATACGACCGGAATCAGCTTGGAGGCCGCCTGGGGGTCGCCGCGCGAAAGCTGTGACAGCAGCAGCGTGATATCGTGCGCGTCGGTCATCAGAAAGGCGCTTTATTGTACTCCAAAAAACCTGCGCGACGAGTCGCAGTGAGCCGGGGAGAGCAGGGGATGGAGGGCTGCTTGCCGGGCATCACGAGACCCTCAACTACTTTGCCTGCAATTTCATAAAGATTCAGCGCGCTGCGCACGCCTCCGCCGAAGGCAGGATCGTAGTCTATGAATCGTAGTCTATGAGATGGTCGGACACCTCTTGCCCGCGGCAGCGCCTCTTGGCGCGGGCTTCCGCTTCGCTCAATCTTGGTGCCCAGTCAGGGAAGCGGATAAGATGACAGCCAAGATGAAAGTTCAAATTAACGGCGAAGATCGCGATTGCTCGGTTCCCCTGTCGCTCGAGGCATTGCTGGTTGAGTTAGGTATGAAAGCGGACCGCGTGGCGGTGGAGTTGAATCGAAGGATTGTTCCCCGCGAGCAGTGGGCGAGCACGACCCTCAGCGAAGGTGATCGCCTGGAGATCGTGCATTTCGTAGGTGGAGGCGACACGGGTCGGTGATTCGCCCGCCGCCTCGGCCTGTCTCTCGCCGTCCTGCCTGCGCGCGCAAATTGCCCGCTCGGTTTCCTCCACAGCGACTCGATCGCGGAGAACTCGCCTAGTAAACCCCTTTGCGTGGAATGTTTGCCTGAAACTTCGAGGACTCAGCCTAGAATGTGTCCAACGTGAGCGCGGACGCTGACCGAATTTGACCGTTTGCTGTTGCGGATGTGGTTCGGTAGGGGTCTGCAAGAAATTTGTGGCGAGAAAGCCAGCGGTTCGAGGTCTCTCATTCGACTAGGTTAGCAGTGGCTTCATAGGGCAGGGAAGTTTAGTCCCACATACGTTGGCCCGAGAGGAGGCAAGATGGTGGGTGAACTGGACGTCCTGAGCGAGTGGATCCCGGAACAAATGCAGCCGGGCACCATTTTTGTGCTGGAAAATGCAGGCCGCGTGGGCGAGAGGGACGATCCTTTTTGGGCTGTGTTGTCTTGCCCGGAGTGTGGCACGCTGGGCCTGGTCACGCGCAAGCAAATCGCGGGCTTGTTGCCGGTCATCTGCGGATCGCAGTGGTGTTCAGCCCAATTCTTTATCCACGACAGCCTAGTCGTCGCTCGAAAATCGTCCTGAAGCTTGTATCCCTCCGATCGACCGAGAGGAGAGGTTTCATCCTTAATTTGCCAAGGAAGGAGAACGGCCAGTTGTTCTGGATCGAGGAGAACGGCTTTCCTGCATCCCGACTCTGCGATCTGATCGCCGAGTGGTGGGGATTCCAACTGCGCAGTGTGCTTCGTGCCTGCGGGGTCGTCTTCCGCATCCGTCCTTAAGCGTCAGCGAAGGCGATGGGGAGATTTGTCGAGGGACAGGGGCACCTGTTCCACAATCTCGATATCGAATCCCTCGAGCGCCGGAACCTTGCGAGGATGATTGGTGAGGAGCCGAATCCGCCGCAGGTTCAAGTCGGAAAGGATTTGTGCGCCGATGCCGATCTCGCGCTGCGTCTTGCGCTCGCTTTCGGGCAGCGCCGGCAGGCGCTTGTCGCGGTGGAACGTCAGCGCGCCCCGTCCTTCGAATCGCTCAATCGAAAATCCTTTGGAAGTCTGATGCAGGTAGATGAGGGCGCCCCTGGCTTCGCGCGCAATGGCCTGCATCGAACCTTCGATGGTCGCGTGGCAATCACAGGCGGTCGAGCCGAACACGTCCCCCATCAGGCAGTGGGAATGCATACGGACCAGCACCGGCTCTTGGCCACCTTCGATGGTGCCGCGAACTAAGGCGATGTGAGACTCCCCGCCGTCGATTTCGCTTTCATAGGCGATCAGCCGGAACTCGCCGAAGGAGGTGCCGATCATGGCCTCGCCGACCCGATGCACGTAGCGCTCGTGTTGCATGCGGTAGCGAATGAGCTCGGCGATGGTGAGCATCTTCAACTGGTGGGCGACGCAGAACTCCAAGAGGTCGGGAACGCGGGCCATGGTTCCATCGTCGCGCATGATTTCACAGATCACACCGCTCGGGATGAGCCCGGCGAGTCGGGCGAGATCGACCGAAGCCTCGGTCTGTCCGGCGCGTACCAGCACGCCACCCTTCCGGGCGCGCAGGGGAAACACGTG
>JASHSL010000319.1 GCA_030040855.1 Terriglobales bacterium | reverse complement strand
GCGCCATGAAAAGCCTGGTGGCAAATCGTCCCGCGGGTGCGGACGGTATGGAGGCCCCCCGGATCCCCGGATTGAACGAACCGGATGTTCTCCGGACGCAAGGAGAACAGTCGAGGACCGTCGGGCAGCGCCACCGACCAGGACAGCAAATGACAGCGCGCCATGCCGTTTTGAACCTCGCCGCGCAGCAGATTGGTATGGCCGATAAACTGCGCTACGTAGGCGGTGGCCGGATGGGTGTAGATCTCGCGGGGAGAGGCGATCTGTTCGAGGTGGCCCATGCGCAGCAGCGCAATGCGGTCCGACATGACCATGGCTTCATCCTGGTCGTGAGTAACGAAGACGAAGGAGATGTCGACTTCCCGCTGCAGCGACTTCAGTTCAACCTGAACTTGGCGCCGCAGGCTGGCATCCAAAGCAGAAAGCGGTTCGTCGAGCAGCAGCAAGCGGGGATGATTGACCAGAGCCCGGGCCAAGGCTACACGTTGTTGTTGTCCGCCGCTGATCTTGGCCGGCTTGGACTTGGAGTACGCCGCCATCTTCACCATCGCCAGTGCCTGCTCCACCCGGCCGGCAATCTCTGCCCGCGGCAGCTTGGCCACCCGCAATCCGTAACCCACGTTTTCCGCGACCGTCAAGTGCGGGAACAAGGCGTAGTGCTGAAACACGGTATTGACACGTCGACGGTAGGGAGGGAGAGGGTCGAGCCGCTGACCTTCCATCCAGATTTCTCCCGAATCCGCACGTTCAAAACCGGCGAGAATGCGCAGCAACGTAGTCTTTCCTGAGCCGCTTTCCCCGAGGATGGTCAGAAACTCGCCTTGCGCAACCTCCAAAGAGATGTCGCGCAGCACCGGATTCGTGGCAAAGGACTTGGCAATGTTGCGCACCGACAGCAGCGGGGATCGATTGGCTGCCGGCGCAGAGGCCTCGGGGTCGGTTTGGGCAATCGTAGGCATCTTGTTCGAGCGCCGTCTCCTCGGGACAATCTAGGGAATCTCGCCTCTGCCGCGCCCGGCTACTGGGCAGCCTTCACTTCATTCCAGATCTCGTTGTACTTTGCGCGCCGGGGGACATTCTGCCAGAAATAGAGGCGCTTTTGATAGTTGTCGACGTCGTCCAAATGCAGATTCTTGACCTCATCGGGGTTCATGTAGCGCGCGGCTTGCGGGTTCGCCGGCGTGTAGCCGGTAACATCGGTGACCTTTTTCTGAGTTTCGGCCTCAATCATGAATTCCACAAACTTGTACGCCAAATCTTTGTTTTCGCTGCCCGCTGTGATCATCAGGTGATCGATCCAGCCGGTCGTGTTTTCCTTGGGGATGGTCTCCCCCACGGGAAAATTCCCCTTGCGCAGCTGGTTGGTCATCAGCGGCCAGCCCATGGCCGCAACAATTTCGTGGTTCTCAAACAAATTGGTCAGTTCTCCCCCCGTCGACCATATCTTGCGCACGTTGGGCTTCAACGCAAGCAACTTGGTCTTCACCGCCTCCAGTTGCGCATCACTGAGATTGTAAAGTTGGCTCGGGTCCGGCTGGTCGAAGCCCAGAACCTGCGCCGCCATGTAGACGGTCGAGAGATCATCCCAGACGGAAATCTTGCCCTTGTACTTCGCGTCCCAGAATACATTCCAGCTCTGCGGCGGCTGCGCGAAGACCGTGCTGTCATAGATCATCGGGTTCGGCCCCCACATGAAGGGGGCACCGAAAACTTGGCCATTGACTCGGACCAGTGGCAGGGAGGTGAGTTGCGGCGACAGCTGGCTATAGGCAGGCAGTTTCGAGAGATCCAGGGGTGTTGCCAGTCCGGCGGAGGCGATCGAGGTGGCAACATCGCTCGAAGGGGAAATGACGTCATAATTCCCTTGGCTTCCGCCGCGCAGTTTGGCCACCAGTTCGTCGCTCGATCCCATGTATGACGCGTAGACCTTGCAGTGGTTTTCGGCCTCGAAGCCGGCGACGAAGGAGGGATCCGCGTAGCCTTCCCAGACCAGCAGGTTGAGCGAGGGAGTTTTCCGCGTGCAGGCGACCAGCCACAAGGGCAGGCTCAGACTTAGAACGAGACGCAAACTGTGCAAACGGAGCGTGGGTTTCCAGGCGTGGGCTCGAATTTCTTCCATCTCGGGTGCTTGATCAGCAATTCCAGGTTCGCCGGCGATTTGCTGCGGGCAGCTTCTAAGCAGAGGATGGATCGCCGAGACTCAGGTCCTCCTCCACACCCTGCTCCGCACGCAACCAGGAGCCTAACGCGGGCAGCGATCGAAATGCAAGTTTCAGTCCGCGCAGCTCGGAGCCGACTTTGCCTCTAAGCGAGATTCTTCGCGCAGGTGTGGACTGAAGGCAAGCAGCAGAGACACGGCAACCGGGATGGCGAGAAGGGTAGAGAGGGGCGCAATCCAGAGACGCTCGACGAGTGCAGTCCGCGAGAGCAGGGACAGGATGCTCAACACCAACGCCGCGACCCACGGCCAAAACAGTGCCAAGCCTGCGAGCAGAAGGGTGAAACGCGCCAAGCGCCCCCTGTCCCAAACCATTCGCCAGTCGCGCGCCAGCAGCAGCACGGCGGGTAGAAGCAAAACCTGGTTGTAGGGCGAGGTTTTTGGGGCAACCAGAACGGTGACCGCCAGAACCAATGCAGTCATCCGGTAAAACGCGGTCGAGCCCGGCGCCGCCCGTCGCAGCTTCCAGGCCAGGCGTGCGGTGGCCAGCAATACGAGAACAGCCGTCACCTCCCCCCAGCGCGGCGAGATCAACACCTGCAAGACCGACCAGGCGCCGTCGTTGTATTGGCGATAGGCCGAGATGGCGTGGCGAAATTGTCCCATCCAACCAGGCAGCGTGACCTCGGCTGCGGCCACCAGCACGGCCATGGCGCCGCCGAATGCCACTACCCAACCCCTGCGTCGTCGCCAGTCGCTCAGAACCCACAGCAGAAGCCAAACCGCCAGAGGTAACACTAACTGAGGCTTGATGGTTGCCAGGGCTACGAAAATCCCTGCGGCGAACAGATGCCCGGTGACAACGAGAGCTACGCTCCCCGCGATCAATCCGCTGACCAACAGGCTCAACTGCTCGAGCTTAAGGCCTTCGAGCACCTGGAAGCTGCCGAGCGTCAGCAGAACCAAGCTTGTCGTCGTGGTCCATGACGCATGCCATTCGAAGGTTCGCAACCAAACGAGAACCGTCGCCATGGTTATCACCACGAGCAGCCAAAAGAACCCAATCTGCACGACGGGAAAGCGCAGGGAAACGGTGGGAGCAAGAAGGAAGACGACATACAGCGGATAGGCAAAGCCCTGTTGATCCTTCGGGTCATTCGGACGGGATGGATCCAGGGGACGACCGTAATATCCCGTCTGAATCTCTTGCGTAATCTCGGGACTGTAAGGGTCCCGATGGTGCAGCAAGAGTTCGCGCGCTCCGAGCCAGCGGGGATAGAGATCGGAGAGATTGCCACGAGGGATATCGCGCTGGGCGGCGTCCGCCATCTGGTATCGAATCATCACGTTCTCGAGGTAAAACCACATGCTAACCGCCAGTAGCAAAGCCGACAGCAGTCCCATGAGCCCTGACGCACGCACTAAGCAGCCTCGCTCGAGGATCGTCCCTCTTCCCTCGCTGAAAACATTCCCGCGCCCGCCGCAACCAGCGCGCGAAGTATCGCCCAAAACGAGATAGGATCTCGCCATTCCCGCGCGGGAATGAGAACCGTCTTTGAAGCCAAGAACAACGTAAGAGGCAATCCTAGAGCGGCCGGCCACGGCAAAGACGGGCACCCGACCGATGCTCGCCTCAACGCTCGAAAGCCGGTTAGGTTCTTTAGCATGCTCCTATGCTCTCGCACCACGCTTCGCAGCCGCAGAATTCGTAAAGGTTGATTGTAAAGGGTCACATTGGGACTAATGCGAGATTAACCTCTGGACCAGGGCTGGTCTCTCCCTCGCGGGCCCGGGGCTTAAAACGTGGGTGGCGTATTGACCCACAACACCGAGGTTTCGACCCGGCCAGGATTCACCCAATGATGCGGTTCGGAGCTCTCAAAATAGAAGCTATCGCCAGCCTGGAGCCGGTATTCCTGTTTGCCTACGGAAATCTGCAGTTCCCCCCGCAGCACGTAGAGAAACTCCTCGCCCTCATGGGTGTAGGAATCCCCGCTGCTGGCGGCCGGCGCGATCAGAAACAGGTGCGGCTCCATCTGGGTGTTTCCCCAGGCCAGCAATTCCATTTGCACGCCAGCGCCGGCGGGAAGCACTTTTCGCAAGGGTGGCGGCACCAGCCGGCTACTCGGTTCTTGGGGATTGAAAAAATCCAGGATGTTGGTTCGGTAAAAGCGGGCGAGCTTGCGCAAGGTGCCCACCGAGGCGCTCATCTGCGAGCGCTCCAAGGCGCTGACAAAGCCGACGGAGATGCCGACGGCTTCGGCGACCTTGGCCAAGGAGAGTCCGCGTTCGAGGCGCAGTTGTCGCAGGCGTCGGCCGATCGAGCCGGCACCGTTCGACGTGGCATGCGCACGCCCTTCCCGTTTCAAGACTTGCAGAATCGCGGGCGCATTCAAGCCGCGGACCTTGCGCAAAAAGCGAGCCCGCTTCAGCAGCTTGACGTCGGCTTCGCTATACAGGCGGTATCTGCTCGGTGTGCGTTGGGGGCGCGTCAGGCCCAGACTCTCCCAGGAGCGAATCGCCGAGGGAGAAACACCGACCAAGCGGGCGACATCCCCGATCTTCAAATACGCGCTGGGTCCGGTCCCGCCCATGTCTTCGCTGTGCTGTTTCCTGGATTCGCCAGCCGAGGTCGCCATTTTTCTCTTGACAGTCGATGACGCGTTTTTTTAACCTTGCGCGATTATAGCAAGGTTTGGGTTGCTTGCAAGCCGCGGTAGCAGGCCAATCTTTCTCGCGTCAGTCTGGAGGCCTCCGTGAAGCCCGACTCTCTACTCCGCCGTCTCTCCCTGGTTTCGCTCGCTCTGGTTGCCGCGCTTGCTGCGCTGGCCTGTCCGTCGTTCGCGCAAACGACCACCGGAAGACTGCTCGGCCGTGTCGCCGATCCGACCGGCGCGGTGGTGGCCGGGGTTAAAGTCACTCTGACCAACCAAGCCACCGGCGTGAGCACGACGCGATTGACGAACGGCAATGGCGATTACAACTTTGTGGAAGTGCCGCCGGGCACGTATAGCGTTGCCTTCGAAATGTCGGGGTTCAAGAAAAACGTGCAAAAGGATGTCATCATTGACGTCAACCAAGTGGTCACGCTGAACTCCACCCTACAGGTTGGGGAGACCCAGGAACTGGTCGAAGTCACCTCGCAAGCTCCCCAGGTGGATACCACCAGTACGCAGCTTGGTGCGGTGATCAACGACCGCTCGGTGAATGAGCTGCCCCTGAACACTCGCGACACCTACCAATTCCTGCAGTTGCAACCCGGGGTGACGTCCCAATTGGGGAACGGTAACGGCAGTCTGTTCTACGGATCGCAAGATGTGGGTTCCGTCTCGGTGAATGGCGGGCGCACCCGCGCCAATAATTTCAGCGTCAACGGTGGCGACGCCAACGATCAGTTTGTCAACTTGCCTACGGTCGAGCCGACTCCCGACAGTATCGACGAGTTTCGCGTGATTACCAATACGTTTGACGCCGAATACGGGCGGAATTCCGGCTCGGTGGTCAACGTCATCACCAAATCCGGGACGAACAACTTTCATGGCGATGTCTACGAATATTTCCGCAACACCGTCTTAGATTCGAAAGCCTACTTCGACACCACCCGACCCCAGTGGAATCAAAACCAGTATGGCGGAACTTTTGGCGGCCCTGTAAAGAAAGATCGCAGTTTTTTCTTCCTCTCTTATGAGGGACGGCGAATCCGCGAGGGGACCCCCGGACCGGTGGTGAACGTGCCTACCGCCGCGGAACGAACCGGGGATTTTTCCGGGGTGGGGGGCTTTACGACCGGCGGCATCAGCGCTACGGATCCGTTTGTGGCAGAGGCCCTGAACGGGCGGACGGGGTGCACCGCGGCGATTGGCGCGCAAGGCGGGACGACGCCGGCGGCAGGTGTCGCTTGGTCTTCGATTTTCCCCAAGGGCGTGATTCCGAGCGCCTGCCAGGACCCTGTGGCCGTGAACCTGATGCAGAGGTTTATTCCGCTGCCGAATATCGGAACATTCCAGAATGAGTCCGTACCCGTGAGTACCGATAACGAAGACCAGTTCACGGTGCGCTGGGATCATAAGATCACGGACCGGCAGAATTTCACCGCTTACTACTACTTCAACGATATCCGGCAAATTGAGCCCTACGACCAGTTTGAGCAGGCGGGCGCGAATATCCCCGGCTTTGGCAGCCTCAACAACAATCGCTTTCAGCAGTGGAACTTGAGCCACACCTGGTCGCTCACGAACGCCCTAGTGAATGAGGCGCGTTTCACCTATATGCGCGAGGGCCAGTTGGGCTTCCTAACACCGCAGACCACAAATGCGGTAACGGACTCCTGTAGCGGTGCCGCTGCAGCCCATTGCTTTACTGGCGTATCTGATTCGTCCGCCATTCCCGCAAACCCTAGGATCGGAATTACCCCCGGCCTGCCCTCGAATCTGACGGGCGTGCCGTTCGTCGACATCGGCGGCGGCGCCATATTCGGGAATAACTTCGAAGGCTTCCTTCCGCAAGTCGGAAACAGCTTTCAATGGGCGGACAATTTGACTTGGATAAAGGGCAACCACACTTTCAAGTTCGGGGCGGACGTTCGCCGGATGCGTTTTGATCAGTACTACTATTTCGACATTAACGGCGAGTTCTCCTTCGACAACACCGGGCCCAACGCCATTATCCCCGGGGACGGAGACAACTATGCGGAGTATCTTCTGGGCTTGAATGACGATTTCACTCAGGGATCGGGGCAACGCGAGGATGTGCGCGGTACCATGGTCTACCCCTTTGCCCAGGATAGCTGGAAGATCAAGCCCAACCTCACCTTGAACTATGGACTACGATGGGAGCTGAATACGCCACCGACGGATATCTCGGGCCACGTCGAGACCTTCCGGCCGGGCCAGAACTCGACCATCTACCCCTGCGCTCTTTCCCCGCTGGGGGAAGCGGAGTTGGGGGTAAGCAGTCCAAGCTGCAGTGCCGCTGGAGTTCAACCGACCGGATTGGTGGTGCCTCACGACCCGGGCGTGCCTGCCGGCATGACCACGACCTATTACAAGGCGTTTGCCCCGCGCATTGGGCTGGCGTACAGCCCGAATTTCGATAGCGGTGTCCTAGGAAAACTTTTCGGCAATAATGGCAAGACCAGCATCCGGGCGGGTTGGGGTCTGTTCTACAACCCCATCGAAGAGCTGGTCATGGCCCAGTTCGGAGCCGAACCGCCATTCGGTGGCAGTTCTTCCCTTTTCGAGACCTTTTTCAACACTCCGTTTGTTTACCAGACGGGTGCGGTCGCACCCAACCCCTTCAATGGAATTCTCACGCCGACCCCCGGACACCCGGTAGACTATTCCTTATTTCGCCCGATTTTGCTTTACGGCGAGTTTCAGCCGCACCTGCGCACGCAATACACCGCGCAATATAACCTCACCATCCAACGACAACTGGCCCGGGATCTGATGCTGCAAGTCGGATACGTGGGGTCGCAGGGACATCGCCTGCTAGCCTCTTTCGACCTCAACCCGTCCACTCCGCAAACCTGCCTGGATATCATTTCCCTGGCGAGTGCGAACTCGGCCAACGTTCTGACAGGCCCTCTCCCTAGCGGTACGCCGACTACGTGTGGCCCGGAACTGGAAGACGCTGAGTTCTTTATCCCCCCGGGAACAGTACTGTCCAATGCGCTGCACCTGCCCTACGCCAACTATCACAGTGTGCTTCCGGCCGGAACGACGATAGGCCCAAATGGGATTACCCTCGTCGGCCTGCGCCCGTACTCCTCGCCGGCCTGTAACCCATTTAATGGCACGGGCTGTCCGCTTGACGGCGTCCCAGTATTTAGCGACGTCTTCGCCGAAAACACGGTGGCCAACTCCATCTACAATGCGTTCGAGGCGATGCTCGAAAAGCGTTTCTCGCATGGTCTGCAATTCCAGGCTGCCTACACGTTCAGCAACTCCATGGATAACGCATCCACGTTTGAGGAGACCCTGGATCCGTTCAACTTTAACCGGAGCCGGGCGCTCTCGTTTTTTAACGCTAGGCAGCGGTTCGTCATCAGCTATGACTGGGAGCTCCCACTGCCGAGACATCAGGGCTTTATGGGAAAGCTGGCGAATGATTGGGCCGTCTCCGGTATCACACAGTTCCAAACCGGGTTTCCCATCCGCTTAGACACCGAAGACGACACCGAACTGATCGCGAGCATCTTCTTTCTCGGGACAGAGGCTCCGCAGAGAGTCGCGCCCTTCACAACGCTGAACCCGCGCACGAACGCCGGCTTTTATTTCAATCCGAGTGATTTTCAAGATCCGCCTTTGGGGCAATTCAACAATGGCACGCAGCGCTCGATCTGCTGCGGTCCCGGTCTCCAAGACTGGGACTTCGCAGTTCACAAGAAGATCCCCATTAGCGAAAGTAAGTACTTCCAGTTTCGCGCCGAGATCTTCAACGTTTTCAATCACACGAACTTCTATAATCCGGATGGACATTTCTCCGATGGCCCGACGGAGTTCGGAAGAATCACCGAAGCGCAAGATCCGCGTCTGGTGCAGTTTGCTTTGAAGTTTTATTACTAGCCGGAAGCCCCGGACCGCCCCCGGCAGCCCGGGCATAATCTAATGGTCGCGATTGCGACCTGAGTTTCTTGGAGACAGGGGATGTATCCTGAACTGCAGAAGGAGCTGGCGAACTTTGAACGCCGCACACCCAAATCCGCCGCATCGCACAAACAAAACTTGAGGCGCATCCCGCTCGGGGTGGCCAGTAATTACCGGGCTTACGATCCCTATCCGATTTTTGTCAAGGAAGCGCAAGGCTCGCATTTCCGCGATCTCGACGGCAATGATTACGTCGATTACAACCTGTGTTTCGGCGCGCTCATGGCCGGTCATTGTCATCCCGCGGTCATGAAGGCGGTCGCGCCGCGCCTGGCCACCGGCACCATGTTCGGCATGCCGCACGACCTGGAGTGGCAGCTGGCGGATGAGATTGCCGAGCGCTATCCGGTGGAGATGGTGCGCTTTGGTTCGAGCGGGACCGAAGCCACCATGCACGCTTGCCGGTTGGCTCGCGCCGCCACCGGACGGGACAAGATTCTGAAG